>NZ_JABEPH010000284.1:0-8103 GCF_013004495.1 Rhizobium sp. SEMIA 4085 | reverse complement strand
GGCGCGGACGTTCAACGACGGCTGATTTCATGGGTGCGGTTCAAACCTTGCTTGTGCTTCTGCCAATTCTCGAAGTTCGAGACGATTTTTAATGCGACCCAGGCGATCAAGTACCTGGCTCATCGTGCCATGCAGATTGTTGTGTCGCCTGCATGTCAGCCATCACCTTCTCCGCAACCGTCAGTCGAGAGAAATAGTATAATTTTCGATCACCGTGTTTGCGAGTAGTTTTTCGCACATGGCCTTGAGGTCGGCTTCAGCCTTAGCCTTGTCAGCGCTTTCGAGCTCGAGGTCGAAGACCTTGCCCTGGCGGACATGGCCGATGCCTGTGAAGCCGAGGCCGCTCAGCGCGCCTTCGATTGCCTTGCCCTGCGGATCGAGAACGCCGTTTTTCAGCGTGACGGTTACACGAGCCTTGATCACTTCTTCTTCCCTGTCTTTGACCAGAACGACTTACTTGACCAAAACCGGGCCGGTGCCGCGCACAGGCTCGTTTTCGTTGATGATGCCGAGGCGGCGCGCGACTTCGGAATAGGCTTCGAGAAGCCCGCCCATATCGCGGCGGAAGCGGTCCTTGTCCATCTTCTCGTGGGTTTCGATGTCCCAGAGGCGGCAAGAATCGGGCGAAATCTCGTCGGCAAGGATGATGCGCATCATGTCGCCTTCGAACAGCCGTCCGCATTCGATCTTGAAATCGACAAGCTGGATGCCGACGCCAAGGAAGAGGCCGGTCATGAAGTCGTTGACTCGGATGGCGAGCGCCATGATGTCGTCGAGCTCGGCAGGGTTTGCCCAGCCGAAGGCGGTGATGTGTTCTTCCGAAACCATCGGATCGTCGAGAGCATCGGACTTGTAGTAGAATTCGATGATCGAGCGCGGCAGAACCACGCCTTCCTCGATGCCGAGGCGCTTGGCCAGCGAACCGGCAGCGACGTTGCGCACAACGATCTCGAGGGGGATCATCTCCACTTCCCGGATTAACTGCTCGCGCATGTTGAGCCGGCGGATGAAGTGCGTCGGGATGCCGATCTTGTTCAGATGGCTGAAGATGTATTCCGAAATGCGGTTGTTCAGAACGCCCTTGCCATCGATGACTTCGTGTTTTTTCTTATTGAAGGCTGTGGCGTCATCCTTGAAGAACTGGATCAAAGTCCCCGGTTCCGGTCCCTCATATAGAATCTTGGCCTTGCCCTCGTAGATACGGCGGCGACGGTTCATTTTAGTTGTTCTCTGTCGTTGGCGCTCTTGGGATAGCGCGAGTGGATGGATCTCGTGGCGTCCCCATAAAGGAAAAGAGAGAGTTTCACAATGCGCCTGTCACTCCTTCCCCGGATTCCAGATATGTAGGAACGCGGCCCAAGAGAATCGAAGACTTTCTGGAGATAAGCTTACAGTTTTTTGTGATGCGGTGGAATCAAAGCCGCCAGCACGGCCGCTTATGCAGGCTTTATTTGCTGCGGTTGCTTTTGATGTGCTGGCGAAGAACACCCTGAAGGGCGTGGGCGTCGCCGTCGTGCCGCCGCCAGCCCGCATTGCGTACAAAAGCCGGAATCTGCATGGCCGGCATCGGCCGGGCCAGGGCATAGCCTTGGAGCATGTCGCAGCCGAGATCGCTAAGGATGCGGACATGATCCATGCTTTCGACACCCTCGGCCGTGACGAGGATGTTCAGCGAACGGCCAATATCGATGATCGAACGGACGAGCTTTCTCTGCTCGGCCGACTGCGGCAGCATGCGGATCAGCTCCCGGTCGATCTTCAGCGTGCGAGGACTGAGTTTGAGCAGGCTGACGATCGAGGCATGACCGGTGCCAAAGTCGTCGATCTCGATATCGATCCCGAGCTTGCGCAATTGCCTGAGATTGGTCAGGACTGCATCATCGCAATCGTCAAGCGATATCGATTCCAAGAGCTCGAAGGAGAGGATCCCCGGCTCGATCTTCTGCACCCGCAGCTTCTTGCCAAGGCCCGGATCGGCCAGGCGCCTAGAGGAGACATTCACCGAAAGCTTCGGTGTGACGAAACCGTCTCTTGCCCAGGCGGCGCGATCAGCCAGCCCTTTCTCGAGGATCAGGCCGTCGATCGCTGAGACGACGTCAAGATCTTCGGCAATCGTCAAAAAGTGGCCTGGTGTCAACAATCCGTGCTCCGGATGCCGCCAGCGTGCCAGCGTCTCCACGCCGGCAACCTCCAGCGTCTGGGCATGAAACTGCAATTGATAGAAGGGAATGAATTCGTTGCGCTCCAGTCCGAGCAGCATTTCGTCCGACAGGCGCTTCGCCGCGATGATGGTGCGGCGGGCGTCCTTCGAGAAGAATTCATGGCGGTTGCGGCCTGCGCCCTTGGCGCGGTAAAGCGCAATATCGGCGTTGAGCAACAACTGCTTTGCATCGAGGTCCTTGCCGCTTTCTGCGGCAATGCCGATGCTGGCGCCGAAGCGACAGTCATGGCCTTCGTAGCGGACCGGCTTGCTGAGTTCGCGGATGATGCGAGCTGCCATATTGGAAAGCTTCTTCGGAGAACTGTCGATCGTGCAAAGTACGACGAACTCGTCGCCGCCGATGCGCGCAACGAAATCGCTGGCGCGCACGCTCTCCTTCAGCACCCTGGCCGCGTGTTTCAACATGGCGTCGCCGGCGCGGTGGCCGAGGGTGTCGTTGATCTGCTTGAAACGATCGAGGTCGATATGCAGGATCGCGAGCGTCAAGCCATTCTCGCGGCATCCGGCGGAACGCTCATCGAGCATGCGGTCGAGATAGCGGCGGTTGGGCAGTTCCGTGAGATAATCGTGAAGCGCCAGATGCTCGATGCTTTCCCTGGCGGCTTCGAGTTCCTGATTGCGGGCTTCCGCGAGATCCTTTGCCTTCTGCAGATCGTTGCGAAGACTGACCTCTTCGGTGACATCCCAGTTTGCGCCGATGAGTTTGCGGTTGCCGTCGGCATCCAGGAAGAAAGCCGAGCGGGAGCGAATGACGCGTTCGGCGCCATCGCCGCGGATGATACGAAACTCCTGCAGCAGGCCGCGGTCTTTTTCGAGACTTGCGTCTAGGTTCTTCAGCGTGCGCTCGCGGTCGTCCGGGTGCAGCGCCTGCTCCCATGCCTCGCTCAGCTTTACGCGCGGCGTGCCTTCAAGCCCGTACATCGCCAGCAAGCGGTCGTCCCACTCGACTGTTGCGGCGTTGAGATCGGCTTCGAAAACGCCGATGCGCGAGATTTCGAGAGCGAGATCCAGCCTGCGCGACAGGTGCTCGAGCATCTCCTCGGATCGCTTGCGGGCCGTGATGTCCGTATCCGTGCCGACGATGCGGGCAGGAGCGCCGTTTTCGTCCCATTCAACGCAGGCGCCGCGGCATTCGATCCAGACCCAGCCGCCGTTCTTGTGGCGCTCCCGGTATTCGAACACGTGATAATCCGGGTCCCCTGCGATCTGCTTCTCAATGGCCATGATGACGAAGTCGCGGTCATCGGGATGAAGAAGCTTGAGCCATTCCTCGTAGTCTCCGTCGGCCTCCTCGTGCGGAGCCATGCCGCGGATTTCTTTCCATGTATCGGAGTAGTATTTGGTGCCGATTAGGTTGTTGTGGTCCCAGACGCCGAGGCCAGAGCCGACGAGCGCATAGTTCCAACGGCTCTCGCGCTCCGCCAGATCGGAGGTATCCGGTGCCTGCTTCACCGCAAGCTTGTTGTCAGTATCGATCGCGCTGACCTGTTTTCGCTGCTTCACTGCGCACTCGCTCAATTCGCGTGCAGGCAGTCTGAAGTCATTGAATAAAATAACGGTTAAGCGGTGCCTGAAAGACGCGGAAAACTTTCGGTTTGCCAGGGCCTACGGCTTCAGGCGGCTCAGGAACTGCGCGAAGACCATCGTTCCCTCCGGCCAGGGGCCGTGGCCTGACTCCGCGTTGATATGGCCGGATTCACCAGCGTCGATCAGAAGCGAGCCCCAGCTTGCGGCAACGTCATCGGCATGCTCGTAGCTGCCGAATGGGTCGTTGCGGCTTGCCACTGGGATCGCAGGGAACGGCAGCGGATCGCGCGGGTAGGGACCGAAGGTCATGAGGTGCTTCGGGCGGATCTTCGGGTTGGCGACATCGGGCGGTGCCACGAAGAAAGCGCCGGCCACCTTCTTCCTGAAATGCGGGATCGCATGGATCGCCGAGGGTATTCCGAGCGAGTGGGCGACAAGGACGACGGGGCGGGACGAGGCGTTCACCTCCTCGGCGATGCGGGCGACCCAATCTTCGCGGACCGGTTTTGACCACTCCGCCTGTTCGACGCGCCGTGCGGTGCTGAGCTTTGCTTGCCAACGGGTCTGCCAGTGGTCGGGGCCGGAATTCGTGTAGCCAGGGATGATGAGAATATCGACGTCAGAAGCTTTCATGATCCCGCCGATGTGAGAAAGCTTGGCCGTTCTGTCAAGGGAAAGCGCGACAACGGCAGTGAAATTCGTTATGATCGCGCCATTGCCGGTTGCGGTTTCTCGTGTCGGCTGCGTCAATGCCGATGCATTCCCGCCGCCGGCCGATCGGCTTACGGAGGAGAAAGCCATGTCGGCATTTCATGTTATGACAGGATCAGGCGAGCGCTACGCACGTCTCGCTATCAACAAGATCAGCACCGCAGACGTCTTCGACGCGTTGCGTCGCGGGCTGGACGATTTTCGCGAAAAGCCTTCCCATTACGTGTTCTTATGCCTCATGTATCCGATTGCTGGCATTTTTCTTGCTCTTTTGTCATCGGACGCAAACCTTCTGCCGATGATCTTTCCGCTGATGTCCGGGTTTGCGCTGATCGGGCCGATTGCCGCCATCGGGCTCTACGAAATCAGCCGCCGCCGTGAGGCGGGTCTCGATACGTCGTGGAGGCATGCGCTCGAAGTCAGGCAATCGCCGGCCTTGCCGTCGATCATCGTCGGCGGGCTGCTTTTATTCGGCTTCTTCATCGTCTGGCTCGTCGCAGCGCAGACGCTCTACACGAACCTGTTCGGCGATGTTTTCCCGCGGTCGATCGAAGTATTCACCTCGCAGATTTTCGGCACGTCCGAAGGCATGCAACTGATCATCTGGGGCAATCTGCTGGGGCTCGTCTTCGCCATCGTGGTTCTGGCGACGACCGTCGTCACGTTTCCCTTGCTTCTCGATCGCGATGTAGGGCTGGTGGCTGCTATGGCTGCTTCGATCCGCGCAACTGTCGTCAACCCGGTACCGGTCATGCTGTGGGGCCTGATCATTGCTGCGGCGCTGGTCATCGGCACGATTCCGCTTTTTGTCGGGCTGGCGCTGGTGATGCCTATCCTCGGCCACGCAACATGGCATCTCTACAGAAAACTGGTCACGCCTGCATAAGGCACGATGCAGTCTGTGCGTTAAGCGAGCGGAACCTGCAACCTCCTTCAAAGTTAATCTGACGATGTCTTTGAAGGAGGTTTCCATGCCAGCATCGCGGCACGTTTTTACCCGCTTTGCCACCAACGTGTCCGAATGGGCGGGGAAGCCGGCCATCTTCGTTCTCGCGGTCGCGGTCATCATTGTCTGGGCGGTGTTGGGGCCGTTCTTCGACTATTCAGAAACATGGCAGCTGATCATCAATACAGGCACGACGATCGTGACCTTCCTCATGGTTTTCGTGCTGCAGAACGCGCAGATGCGCGACACGCGTGCCATCCAGGCCAAACTCGATGAACTCATCCTGACCAGCCATGCCGAGAACCGCTTCATCGGTATCGAAAACCTCGACGAGGAGGATTTGAAACATCTAGACCGGCTGGTGGCGAAAGCCGCCAGAGGAAAAGGCCGCACGGAGGCGAGCAATGTGTCGCAGGCGGTTGAAGGACGCCGCAAAAGATCGCAGGGAAGCAAACGCGCTGCACCATCGCGCAAGAAAAAATGACGACGGCGCCGTTGCTCCGGCGCCGTTTTCGAATGCTGCGGGGGGTTAGCCGAAAACGCGCTTGAAGATCGTGTCGACGTGTTTGGTGTGGTAACCGAGGTCGAACTTCTCTCGGATATCATCTTCCGAAAGTGCCGCACGGACTTCCTGGTCGGCGAGCAGTTCTTCGAGGAAGTCCTTGCCCTGTTCCCAGACCTTCATGGCGTTGCGCTGCACGAGGCGATAGGCGTCCTCGCGGGAAACGCCGGCCTGGGTGAGGGCCAGGAGAACACGCTGCGAATGGACAAGGCCGCGGAACTTGTTGAGGTTCTTCTCCATGTTCTCGGGATAGACCACGAGCTTTTCGATGACGCCGGCCAGGCGGTTCAGGGCAAAATCCAGCGTAATCGTCGTATCCGGGCCGATGGCGCGCTCGACACTCGAGTGGCTGATATCGCGCTCGTGCCACAGCGCCACGTTTTCCATTGCCGGCACGACCGACATGCGCACCAAGCGGGAAAGGCCGGTGAGGTTTTCGGTCAACACCGGGTTACGCTTGTGCGGCATAGCAGACGAGCCCTTCTGGCCCGGCGAAAAGAATTCCTCGGCCTCCAGAACCTCGGTGCGCTGCATGTGGCGGACCTCGATCGCGATGTTCTCAATCGACGAAGCGATGACGCCGAGTGTGGCGAAGAACATCGCATGGCGGTCGCGCGGGATGACCTGGGTCGAGACCGGCTCAGGCGTGAGGCCGAGCTTGGCGCAGACATGTTCTTCGACGCGCGGGTCGATGTTGGCGAAGGTGCCGACAGCGCCGGAGATCGCACCGGTGGCAATCTCGGCGCGTGCGGCGACGAGGCGGGCGTGGTTGCGGCCCATCTCTGCATAGAAGCGGGCGAGGGTGAGCCCCATGGTGGTCGGCTCGGCGTGGATGCCGTGGCTGCGGCCGATGCGGACCGTGTCCTTGTGCTCGAAGGCGCGCGTTTTCAGCGCTGAAAGTACGCGATCCATATCGGCGAGCAGAATGTCGGCGGCGCGCACCAGCTGGATGTTGAACGTTGTGTCGAGCACGTCGGACGAGGTCATGCCCTGGTGCACGAAACGGCTGTCCGGTCCGACGAATTCGGCAAGATGCGTCAAGAAGGCGATGACGTCATGCTTTGTGACGGCTTCGATCTCGTCGATCCTGGCGACGTCGAATTCTGCCGCGCCTCCTTTTTCCCAGATCGTCTTTGCGGCTTCCTTTGGAATGACGCCGAGTTCGGCCAGCGCGTCGCAGGCATGTGCTTCGATCTCGAACCAGATGCGGAACTTGGTTTCGGGCGACCAGATGGCGACCATCTCTGGGCGGGAGTAACGCGGGATCATGGCTCACTGCTTTCGTTGCGAGGAAGACTTTCTGGCGCCCCTGTAGCAAAGACGCGCGGTAATCTCAACGCATGCGTTTTGCAAGCGCGTAGCTGGTTACAAGCAGGCAGACGAGGCCGAACGGCAAGAAGAGCCGCAGACCGAGGACCAGGAACTGATAGACGGCGTTCGCGCCGGTGAAGATGAACTGATAGGTCCATACCAGGCTGCCGAACGGCGCATGCCAGCGCGAATAGAAAATGCGGTAGTCCATTGAAAAGAGAAATGCCGTCATCAGCATCGTGCCCGCCGTCAGGCAGACGAAGAAGGCGGCAAAGCGCGTGTCGATCCGGCGCCGGTAGGCGAAGAAGCGGCCGATCGGCAGCATGAAGGGCCAGGAGAAAAGGCCGCCGGCGAAATAGAGAAGCGCCAGTTCGGCCGCGTGTTCCGTCTCGAAGCGATTGCGCATGTAAAGCGCCGACATCGCCGAAGCCATCATCATGAGGCCCCAAAGCGCGGCGCCGCCAAACAGCTCCAAAATGGGTGGTCTGGCAGCGCGTATTCGGTCCATCGTCAACGATATGCCAATGTCATGAGCGCCCGGCTTTTGCAGCGCTTCGCAGGTCGCTGATGGCGCTGCGGTAGGCTTCGACGGAG
Source organism: Rhizobium sp. SEMIA 4085 (assembly GCF_013004495.1). Lineage (NCBI taxonomy): Bacteria > Pseudomonadati > Pseudomonadota > Alphaproteobacteria > Hyphomicrobiales > Rhizobiaceae > Rhizobium > Rhizobium sp. SEMIA 4085. The sequence goes on along the minus strand of NZ_JABEPH010000284.1, from coordinate 231 downwards.
GCGCCCTTGAAGATCGCCGAACCGGCGACGAGCACATTGCAGCCCGCCTTGCCAACGATCGGTGCGGTCTCGATGGTGACGCCGCCGTCGACCTCAAGCTCGATCGGCCTGTCACCGATTAGGGACTTCGCCGCTGCAATCTTTCTGGCCATCGCGGGACTTAATTGCTGGCCGCCGCTGTCGGGGGTCACCGACATGGTGAGGGTGAGGGCGACGGCGTCGAGACGGTGC
>NZ_JABEPH010000283.1:0-8144 GCF_013004495.1 Rhizobium sp. SEMIA 4085 | reverse complement strand
GCGCGCGAACCGGAGCGCTGCCACGTGGTCAGCGCGACGCAGGACGAAGAGCCGATTGCCGCGGAAATTCTTGCGATCGTCAATCAGCTTCTTGGGCCTGTTGCCGTCGCCAAGCTGCCGGAGGCCGCGCATGAGTGACGAGAGGCCGGGGCTTCTGGACGGCGCCATCTGGCCGGCCGAAAACACGAAACTCTTCGGGCATGACCAAGCCCAGGCTTTTCTTTCCCAATCCTATCGCTCCGGCAAGGGCCATCACGCGGTCCTGATCGAGGGACCGGAGGGGATCGGGAAGGCAACCCTCGCTTTTCGCTTTGCAAACTACGTTCTGTCGAATCCCGATCCGGCAACGGCGCCCGCAACGATCGCCGATCCTGATGCGGCCTCGTCCGTCAGCCGCCAGATCGCTGCAGGGGCGTCGCATAATCTTCTCTATCTTTCGCGTCCCGTCGACGAGAAGACAGGCAAGGTAAAGTCGGCGATCACGGTAGACGAGGTGCGGCGCGCCGGACGCTTCTTCTCGCAGACCTCCGGAACAGGAAACTGGCGCATCGTCATCATCGATCCGGCAGACGACATGAACCGCAATGCAGCCAACGCCATCCTGAAAATTCTGGAGGAGCCGCCCAAACGCGCGCTTTTCCTCGTGCTGTCGCATGCGCCGGGAAAGCTTCTGCCGACGATCCGTTCACGGTGCCTGCCGCTTAAGCTTTCGCCGCTGGATAATGGCGCCTTGGGCGCGGCACTCGCCAATCTCGGCGTAACCGGTAGCGATCCCTCGATGATATCGATCGCGAAAGGCAGCGTCGGGGAGGCGTTGAAGCTCCTGAACTACGGCGGCGGCGAGATCATCGCGGCATACAACGAGGTCCTGTCGGCGCAAGGCCCGACGGCTCGAAAGGCGATGCATCGTTTGGCGGATGCCTTGTCCGGCAAGGATAGTGACACGATATTCGAGTTCTTCGTGAGCCACGTCGGCGACGACCTGATGCACCGGGCCCGGCATGCAGCGCAAGCCGGCGAGCTTTCCGCCGCCGAACGGCTGGCACGCCTGCAATCCGATATCAACGAGCGGCTTGCCGTTTCCGACGCTTACAACCTCGACCGCAAGCAGACCATCCTCAGCATTCTCAGTGACATCCAGCAGCCTGGCCTCTGATCAGCCGGCAAGCAGTTTCCAGGCAACGATCGCGAGCGTGAGCGCAAGCACGATGCGAATTGTGCGTTCATGCAACTTCGGCGCCAGGAGGCTGCCGGCGATGATGCCCGGAATCGAGCCCACCAACAGTGCCAAAAGCAGGAGCCAGTCGATCTCGCCGATGATCCAGTAGCCCATGCCGCCGATGAGCGTTAGCGGCACCGCGTGGACGATATCGGAGCCGACGATTTCGCGGACATCCAGCCGCGGATAAAGCACAAGCAGGATCGTTACCCCGAGTGCACCGGCACCGACCGATGTCAGTGTAACAAGGATGCCGAGAGCCAGCCCGAGGATGACGGGGAGAACGGCAATCGTCGCCGGACGGGGCAGGGCGCGCTCGCCAGTGACCCGGCGAGCAAAGCCGAGAATCTGCGCGCGGAAGACAAGCATAACGGCCGTCATGACGAGCAGCCAGCCAAGCGCTGCGGTAATCGTATCGGCAACCTCAACGCTCTTGCGATCGACGCCCGCCATCAACCAGAGCATGAGGAGCGCTGCCGGAACACTGCCCGCCCCGAGCGCACCGACAACTCGCCAATTGATCCGGCCATGCATGCCATGGACCGCAGTGCCCGCCGTCTTGGTGACGGCGGCATAGAGGAGGTCTGTTCCGACCGCGGTTGCCGGATGGACGCCGAATAACAGGACAAGCAGCGGCGTCATCAGCGAGCCGCCGCCAACGCCGGTGATGCCGACAAGCGCGCCGACGAAAAAGCCGGAAAGTGAATAGAGAGGTTGGAAATTTTCGAGAAACGTCAAGCGACGGACCTCTGACAAACAGAGAAACGGCTTTTGCCCGCTGCTGGAAATCTCACTTCGGTTGCGCCCCGTTCTTCGGTTTCGCAAGGCCTAGAATGTGGCAGAAAGCGAGTCAAGCTCAGCGCTTCGGCAAACCGCCAAATCACAAGCGCTTTCGAAACTTAGTGTTTCTCTTCTTCATGACATGCGCTAAGAGCGGCTGATATTTCGAGAGAGTAAGCCGGACACGATGGCCGCCATGACAGACAAGACGCCCTTCTACATTACCACCGCGATTTCCTACCCGAACGGCAAGCCGCATATCGGCCATGCCTACGAGCTGATCGCGACGGACGCCATGGCGCGCTTCCAGCGTCTTGATGGTCGTGATGTCTTCTTTCTGACGGGCACCGACGAGCACGGCCAGAAGATGCAGCAGACGGCACGCGCGGAGGGTATTACCGCCCAGGAGCTTGCCGACCGCAACTCTGGCGAGTTCGAGGCGATGGCCCAGCTGCTGAATGCCTCGAACGACGATTTCATCCGCACCACGGAACCCCGCCACCACGAAGCCTCCAGCTACATCTGGAAGCTTATGGCGGAAAACAGCGATATCTACAAAGATTCCTACGCCGGCTGGTATTCTGTGCGCGACGAGGCCTACTACCAGGAGAACGAGACGGAGCTCCGCGCCGACGGCGTGCGCTACGGGCCGCAGGGCACGCCCGTCGAATGGGTAGAAGAGGAAAGCTACTTCTTCAGGCTTTCCGAATACCAGGACAAGCTCCTCAAGCACTATGAAGACAATCCCGATTTCATCGGTCCAGCCGAACGGCGCAACGAAGTGGTTTCCTTCGTCAAGTCCGGCTTGAAGGACCTTTCGATTTCGCGCACGACCTTCGACTGGGGCATCAAGGTGCCCAACGATCCGTCGCATGTCATGTATGTCTGGGTCGACGCGCTGACCAACTACATCACAGCGACCGGCTATCTCCAGGATCCGAACGGCCCGAGAGCGAAGTACTGGCCGGCCGACATTCATGTCATCGGCAAGGACATCATCCGCTTCCATGCGGTCTATTGGCCCGCTTTCCTGATGTCGGCCAGGCTGCCACTGCCAAAGCGGGTCTTTGCGCATGGCTTCCTGCTCAACAAGGGCGAGAAGATGTCGAAGTCGCTCGGCAATGTCGTTGATCCCGTCAATCTGGTGAACCATTTCGGTCTCGATCAGGTGCGGTATTTCTTCCTGCGCGAAGTTTCCTTCGGCCAGGACGGCAGCTACAGCGAAGAGGCGATCGGCACGCGGATCAATTCCGATCTTGCGAACGGCATCGGCAATCTCGCGAGCCGTTCGTTATCTATGATCGTCAAGAATTGCGACGGCACGATACCGGAATGCGGACCGTTGACCGACGAGGACAAGGCGATGCTGGCTCAGGCCGATACGCTGCTCGCGTCGACGCGCGAGGACATGGACAAGCAGATGATCCACCGGGCGCTCGCCTCCATCATCGCGGTCGTTTCGGAAACCGACCGTTATTTTGCGAGCCAGGAGCCATGGGCGCTGAAGAAGACCGATCCGGCGCGGATGGGCACCGTGCTTTATGTCACCGCTGAAGTCGTCCGCCAGATCGCGATCCTGCTCCAGCCGTTCATGCCGGAATCGGCGGGCAAGCTGCTCGACCTCGTTGCCGCACCAGCCGACGAGCGGGGTTTCGCGGCATTGGGTGAAGCCGGACGCCTCGTTCCCGGAACGCCGCTGGAGGCACCAAAGCCTGTCTTCCCGCGCTATGTGGCGCCGGAAACCTGAGGGCATGCCATGCTGATAGATACGCATTGCCATCTGGATTTCGCCGATTTCGAGGAGGAGCGAGACGATATCATCTCGCGCGCTCACCAGGCCGGTGTGAAGCAGATGGTGACGATCTCGACGCGCGTGCGGAAACTCGAAAAGCTGCTCGCGATCACCGAGAAATATCCCTCGGTCTTCTGCTCGGTCGGCACGCATCCGAACAATGCGGATGAGGAGCTCGACATTCAGGCCGAAGATCTCGTGCGCCTCGCCAAGAAACACGAGAAGGTCGTCGCGATCGGTGAAGCCGGGCTCGATTACTTCTACGACACGCAGAAGCCGGAGAACCAGAAGACAGGCTTTCTGCGCCATATCGCTGCCGCTCGCGAAACACAGTTGCCGCTGGTGATCCATAGCCGCAGTGCCGACGAAGACATGGCGGCAATGCTGACCTCAGAAACTGGGAAGGGGGCCTTCCCCTTCATTCTCCATTGCTTCTCGGCCGGTCCCGCACTTGCCCGAACCGGCGTCGAACTCGGCGGCTACATTTCTTTCTCTGGCATCCTCACCTTTCCGAAATCCGAGGAGTTGCGGGCAATCGCAAAAACAGTCCCGCACGACCGGCTGCTGGTCGAAACCGACGCGCCTTACCTTGCGCCGAAGCGCTGGCGCGGCAAGCGCAACGAGCCGTCTTATGTAGTGAACACCGCCGAGGTCCTCGCTGAAACGCTCGGCGTCAGCTATGCCGATATGGCGCGGATCACTACCGAGAATGCTTTCCGGCTCTTCTCGAAGATGCCGAAGGTCTAGCCGCGTGAGCTACCGGCGGCGCTTCACCATTCTCGGCTGCGCCTCGTCGCCCGGCGTGCCGCGCATTACCGGCGATTGGGGCGCATGCGATCCGACCAATCCGAAGAACCGCCGTACGCGCGCAGCCTTCATGGTGCAGCAATACGACGACAACGGCGGGGTCACGACCGTCGTCATCGACACCGGATCGGATTTCCGCGAGCAGATGATTGCCGCCAAGGTGCAGCACATCGATGCTGTGCTTTACACGCATCCGCATGCCGATCACATTCACGGCATCGACGATCTGCGCGGCTATTTCCACAACGCACAGCAGCGCGTGCCGATCTATGCCAATCCGTTCACGATGGACCGCATCCGCCAGGGCTTCAGCTATTGCATCGAAACGCCGCCCGGCAGCAATTATCCGCCGATCGTCGAGCCGATCCTGATCGAGGATATGACGCCTATCGCCATCAGCGGCGCTGGAGGCACGATTTCATTTCGGCCGCATCTGCAGCAGCACGGCGACATACATTCGCTCGGCTTTAGAATCGGTGATGTCGCTTACTGCAGCGATATCAGTGACTTCCCGCCGGAGACTGTCGCAAAGCTTCAGGATCTCGACATTCTCATCATCGACGCTCTGCAATACCGCTATCATCCGAGCCACCTGTCTCTTGAGCAATCGCTCGACTGGATCGGGCGGCTGAAGCCGAAGCGGGCGATCCTGACGCATATGCATACGCCGCTTGACTACGAGACCGTGATGGCCGAGACGCCCGAACACGTCGAACCCGCCTTTGATCAGATGCAATTCGAGGTCAAAGTGGATGAACTCCGAGCGGACTTGGACGACCCGGGAACGGAATAGTAACTGGTACTTTCCGGCACCGGCTAGCGAACCTCAGCGACAACGACGTGAGCACGTAGGTTTCCATGAATCCGTCCGCTGCCAAAGCGCTGTTCGAGCGCTGCGGCGACAGCACGAACAGCCTTTTCGTCATCGGCAGCGCGCGCGGCGATCTCCATTTTCAATGGCGTACCCCGGCAGAATGCTATTGCGACGTCGCGCGGCGAGGGGGCATGCGCGGCCATGTCTATCGTATCGATCGTCACTTTCCGGAAGCCCGCGTGCCTGAGATCAGTCTCGATTGTCTCTCGCTCGCAATAGCCATGCGGCGTCCGTTCGAGAAAACGCGTGGGGTCGTCGGGAAAAGCCGTGACGATTGCCTCGGAAACGGTGCGGGCAATTTCGTTTTCGGCAAGCGAGGCCCAGGTGTTGAAAAGAAATGTTCCCTTGGGCTTCAGCACTCTTAGTATCTGGCTATAACCGCGCTGCTTGTCCGGAAAGAACATCACGCCGAACTGGCAGGCGACCACATCGAAACTTGTGCTCTCAAAGGGCAGTTCGAGCGCGTCCGCCTGTTTCCACTCGACCTGGCGGCCAACGCCTTTCTTCGCTGCGATATCGAGCATTGCCTGGTTCAGATCGGTAGCGACGATTTGGACCTCCGGCGCAAGCCTGGCCGCCATGGCTCGTGTCAGCACACCCGATCCCGCGGCGACTTCCAGAACACGTTCGGGATGGCAGTTCGCGATGCGGGCTGCCAAATCCGAGGCGTATCCCTCGAATAGGATCGGCACGAGGAACTGCTCGTAGATCGCGGGAATGTCTCCTTGGAAATGCGCATCGGTCGCGATCATCATCTTCTTCTCCTTGGCTTGCCGGCGCATCGCGCCGAGCGAGTGGCGCACGGCACAGCGGAGCGCTGTCGCTCGATATTTTCCTTGTTCCGAGTAAAGTGTCACACCCAACAGCCACGGCAACTAGCCCAAAAGATCTAATAAGGACCACACCTCGACGGTCAGCCGGAGAGGGTAGGCATCGCCGGTGAACCCGCCGGTAGCGTAGGCTCCCATTTTTTGACGCCTGCATCCAGGATCTCGACAGCAGGGCCACGCTGTTTAAGGTCGTTATGCCGTTTAGTTCCCCAAGATCGATGAGCACCCACCAGGCAAGGAACTTGCGTTTGGTGCCCCCTACGAATTCACCGGCGCGGAGCAGGGGTTGTCAACGGAGCGGCGACCGCGCCGTTTGTGGCCGTATGGCTGGACGAGAGTTTATATCCCAGTGAATGCCAACAGAGCAGTTTCCATAGTGGTTTATGCAGCAGCCAATCGACGGCGAGCGGATAGGGACCGAACGCATATTAATGCGGAAAGTATGACTGGCAGACATACAAGGTACGCTGTCCTGATACCAGCGTGCTCCGCCACAAAACCGAGCAGCGGTGGAGCGAGGAAGAACACGACAAACGACATTTGGCCCAATGCCGCGACATTGAGATGGGAGGCTCGGTCCGAGCGCCGCGCCGCTGCAGAAACGGCAAGGGGGTATACCACGCTACAACCGCCGCCCATGAGCGCAAATCCAACAAGGGCGATGTATTGATGCGGAGCGAGCCACACCGCGCAAAGCCCAACGGCTGACACGAGGAGCAGTGTCAAGGCGACCGTTCGGGAGCCGAAGCGATCGACAAACGGATCTGCAAATAACCTCGTCAAAGCCATGAAGAAGGTGAAAAGCGTAAGGCCCAGCCCTCCGACGAACGGTTCTGATTGGAAGACGTCGCGCATATAGATCGCCGACCAATCAATTCCCGCGCCCTCGACCAGAAATGCGGCGATACCAATGACACAAAGAGGAAGCAGTGCAACTGTCGGAAGCGCGATACGCCCCGCGTCTGCATGATCAAGCGCCACTCTTGCAGGGGCATTGCGCATGCCAGCGATTACTATCGTAGCCACGATCAGGACAAACCCGAACGTCAATCCTAGATGAAGCTGCGTTGATATGCCTGCCTGGCGGACTCCGGCCGAAACCAGGGCTGTGACGAAGAAGCCAAGGCTCCAGAATCCATGTGCCCGGTTCATCACGCCCCGTCCAAGCTGCGCCTCAATGCGGTCAATCTCGACGTTGAGATTGATCTCCAGCGCTCCTGCCAGCAGCCCTTCGCACAAAAGAATGCCGAAAACCAAAGGAGCAGCACTCACCCAAGGCACAAGAGCAAGACACGCGGACGTTCCCAACACGGTAAGAATAGCGGTGGTACGTGCTCCGAGGCGGGCAACGATGGGGGACGAAAACGTTAGTGAAACCAACGCGCCGACCGCGGCTCCAATCAGCGTCAAACCGAGCTCAGATTTGTCAATCTGGAGGGCGTCTTGAATGTCCGGAAGACGCGACAGCATAGCGCCCATTGAAACAGCAAACAGGAAGAAGCAGACATAAATCCGCTGCTGCGGTCCTATGTGCATGTTGCGGCTCCAGAGGCTAGGACGGTGGGAGGTCTCCTTTTAGGCGAACTGCCACCCGATAACAACATGAACGCTCGCTCTTAAGTGTGTCGGATACGATTTATGGCGTCTAGTTCACGACGCGTTGGTCTCGCGAGAGTGCTTTTTAGTTCCATAATCTATCTTATGTGACATTTGTTTGTAGCCGCAAAGTTAAAGTGTCCTGTTTCTGCAAAGTAAGAATGTCACACTCCCCGCGTTTGATGACGTGGGAGATTGCCGATGGGACTGATTGCGATGAGCGAGCGTGACCTGCAGCGGATCGAG
>NZ_JABEPH010000025.1:0-28702 GCF_013004495.1 Rhizobium sp. SEMIA 4085 | reverse complement strand
GGTCGGGGGCGGTCAGTGCACGGCCTGCCTTCCCGAAGACGCTCTCGACCTCGGGAAACGACTTGATGATGCGATCCTGTGTCTGCATCAGTTCGGCCGCCTTCGTCACCGATATGCCTGGCAACGTGGTCGGCATATACATCAGCGTGCCTTCGTCGAGGTTGGGCATGAATTCGCTGCCGATGTGCTGGACCGGCCATGCGGTTGCCGCCAGGATCGCGACAGCGGCCAGGATGGTCAGCGTTTTAACCTTGAGGACTCCCGTGATCACCGGCCGATAAATCCAAATCAAAAAGCGGTTCAGCGGGTTCTTATGCTCGGGCACGATGCGGCCGCGCACGAAGAGGATCATCAATGCAGGAACAAGCGTGATCGAGAGAAATGCCGCCGCCGCCATGGCGAACGTCTTGGTGAAAGCGAGCGGCCCGAACAGCCGTCCTTCCTGAGACTCCAAGGTGAAGATCGGCAGAAACGACACTGTGATGATCAGCAGGCTGAAGAACAGCGCTGGTCCGACTTCGCTGGCGGCATCGACCAGTATCTTGATCCTTGGCTTGTCCGGTGGTGCACGTTCGAGATGCTTGTGGGCGTTCTCGATCATGACGATGGCCGCGTCGATCATCGCGCCGATGGCAATCGCGATACCTCCGAGGCTCATGATGTTTGCGCCGATGCCGAGCAGCTTCATCGCAATGAAGGCAATCAGAATGCCGACCGGCAGCATAATGATCGCCACGAGAGCACTCCGAACATGGAGAAGGAAGGCGACCGTTACCAGCGCGACGACGATGGATTCCTCGATCAAGGTGCCCCTCAGCGTCTCGATGGCGGACTCGATCAATGTCGACCGGTCATAGACCGGCACGATCTCCGTTCCCGCCGGGAGGCTGCTTTGAACCGAAGTCAAACTCTTCTTCGCGTTGTCGATGACGGTCAGAGCATTGGCTCCGAACCGCTGCAGCACGATGCCGCTTGCGACCTCGCCTTCGCCATTGAGTTCGGTAATTCCTCTTCGTTCATCCGGAACGAGTTCCACCTTGGCGACGTCGCCCAGCCTGAGCGGCGTGCCGCGCTGCGTCTTCAGCACGATGTTCTCAATATCGCTGATGCCCTTAAGATAGCCGCGTCCGCGCACCATGAACTCGAATTCGGAAAGCTCGATGGTTCGTCCGCCGACATCCGTGTTGCTGGCCCGGACCGCATTGGAAATGTCGTTAAGTGATAGACCCTGAGCCTTTAACCGAGAGGGATCAACGATGATGGAATATTGCTTCACAAAGCCGCCAACACTGGCAATTTCGGCAACGCCTTCCGACTTGGAAACGCCGAACCGCACGACCCAATCCTGCAATGACCGGAGTTCTGCGAGCGTGAGGTTCTTTGCGACGACAGCATACTGATAGACCCAGCCAACACCTGTGGCGTCTGGGCCGAGGGTCGGCGTCACGCCTTGAGGCAGGCGGCTCGACGCCGCGTTCAGATATTCCAGCACCCGGCTTCTCGCCCAGTAAGGGTCGGTGCCGTCCTCGAAGATCACGTAGACGAAGGAGACACCGAAGAAGGAGAAGCCGCGAACGACCTTCGACTTCGGCACCGTCAGCATCGACGTCGTCAGCGGATAGGTCACCTGGTCCTCGACCACCTGCGGTGCTTGGCCCGGATACTCCGTATAGACGATGACCTGGATGTCGGAGAGATCGGGAATGGCGTCGAGCGGCAGGGACCGTAGCGCATAGACGCCGCCCGCGACGGCAAGCGCTCCGCCGACGAATATCAAAACGAGATTGTGAGCGGACCAGGCGATGACGCGGGAGATCATGGCTTCACCTCATTCGGTGCCATGCCGCTCAGCGCCGAGTTTAGGTTGCTCTCGGCATCGAGCAGGAAGTTGGCCGCCACCACCACCTGATCGCCCGCTGCGATGCCTTTGGTGATCTCAGTCTGCTCCTCACCGCGCATGCCGAGAGAGACATCCTTTGGCTCGAACTTGCCGTCACCCTTGTCTATGAAGACGACCTGCCGGTTGCCGGTATCGATGATTGCACTGTTGGGCACGGCGACGACTGGTTTCTGTACGCCTGCTTCGATCTCGACGTCGGCGTACATGTTGGCCATCAGAATACCGTCCGGGTTTGGAAGCTCGATCCTGACTTTCGTTGTGCGAGTCTCCTGCTGGATTTCGGGATAGATGAGATCGACGGCTCCTTCGAAAGTCCTGCCCGGGAGGCTCCGAACCCTCACGGCAACCGGGACTCCCTTTTGAATGGAAGCCAGATCGAATTCCGGCACGTCGGCGATGACCCAGACATGGGAGGTGTCCGCAATCCGAAACAACGGATCACCCTGTTTCGCCATCATTCCGGTTGTCGCCATGCGTTCAAGGACGATCCCATTGCGGGGGGAAACATATTCGATGCTCGTTGGCACCTGATGCCTCTCGGCAATGCTCCGGATCACTTGGTCCGGTACGCCCAGGTTCTTCAGTCGAAGCGCCGAACCGGCATCGCTGTTGCGGAGATCGCCCTTCCCCGCAGCGAATTCAGCTCCGGTGGTGGCGATTTCCTTGGAATAGAAGCTGAAGAGGCTCTCTCCCTTGCCGATGCGGTCGCCAGTTGTAACGTTTGCCACGTCATCGACGAAAGCATCGGTGCGCATAGAGATGACGCTGATGAGCCGCTCGTCCAAGGTGACCGTTCCGGGCACCCGGATTTTGCGGGAGATGCTCGCCAGTTCGGCCTTCGTCGTTTTGACACCCGTGCGCTGCAGCTTGCCGAGCGAAACCTTGACCGTCGATGCGCCGGCCTGATCGCCTTCAAAGACGGGGATGTAATCCATTCCCATGGAATCCTTCTTCGGCACTTTGGAAGTGTCCGGAAGACCCATCGGGTTGCGATAATAAAGGACCTTGCGTTCTTTCGCAGGCGATCCCGACATCGACCTTTTCGGCTGGTCGGTCGTTTCGGCCGTTTTGACGCCTGAGGCTGTAAAGCTGATGTCTTCACTTTCGCGAACGGACACGAAATCGCGCCCGTCCGACGTTTTCTTAGGCTTGGCAGAATATTCGGGCAGCCCGTCCGGATGGCGGTAATAAATGACGGCCCCGGTCGGTTCAGGTTTGCTCGGCTGTGCTTCAGCGACGGACATGTCGAAAAGCCGGTGGAGTTGTTGCTTGCCTACTCCCTGGGCACCAGCCAGGTACGCTCCCCCGCCAACGAGGGCGAGGGAGGTAACGGCGGCCAGCCATGCTGCGGTCTTCACGGGGTGGCCTTGACGACGACTTCACCTGTGACGGTGTCGCCCTCGCCCTGAACTTTCGCCCCAAGCTGGAAGCGCCATCCGCCTTCCATGCCCAGATTGGTCTTGAACTTATAGATACCCGCCTGCCCGGAGGGCAGTTCCTCGACAGGCGTGGTCATCGTCTCCATGCCCTCTGGAGCCATGTCCATCAGGGTGGTGAAAATAACCGCGTCAGATACGGGCTGCCCGTTTCTTTTATCAACGAGACGAACAGAAACTTCGGCATCGGGTCCCTGTTTCACCTCTGCTGACACGAGCTGAAACTCGTAGTATTGAGGGCTGGCATAGGAAAACGTCGATGAGGCTGACAAAATGGCAATTGCAGCGAGGCTTCCTCGCGCAAAGTTCCTTGTGATTTTCATAGTTCACATCTCTATAGGCGGGCTACGCCCCCGCCAGGAAACAGGTAGCCGCACTCGCGCTCACGCGAGCAGCGACGGTCAAAGAGGATGAGAACTAGACGCGTGGTGGTCGTGCCGGAGGTTCCACCACGGCAGATGCTAAACCCGCATCATGACCCACTAGGAAGGACGGCGCTCCCGGATAAGAAACCGATAGGCTGGCGGCGTCTGAGGCTTGCACAAGAAGCATAGACGCGCAGATGAGCGCCAACGGGCAATTCTTCGAGCAGTCAATTGGCGGCTGCTTCTCGTCCGGACAGCAAGGCATCTCCTCGGTGATAGAAGCGGTATCCGCAGACGCCAGCGGCATGTCCATGCCTGCCATCGCGGCAGGTCCCGACGAGGCCATCGCGCTTTTCGCCACGCCCATACTCACCGGGCCAAGAATGACCCCGAGCATTGCAAGGACGCAAAACAGGCGTTGAATGGCGGCGACGAACTTCATCTGCCTATACTCGCATGCCACCTTGGCCGAAGAAAGCGGGCTCACGAAAATTTGTGCTATTTGCGATATCCGCGAAGCTCATTGTATTTGGCAATCTGCTCTGGCGTCAGGATCGCTTTTACCTCCAAGTGCGCTGAAAGATGAATCATTCGCAGGCGTGAGCGACTTTCCTCAGCGTTATCGATCAGGGCCGGTAGTTGGCTTTCCGCAACCGACCTGTTCTTGAAGACGGCATCAAGCTCGCGCTCGGCCGCCACGAACCTCTGCCCTTCCTGTATCGCGCGACGCTGCATGTCGGCGAATATGGACTGGACGCGATGAACCTGCTCTTGCGTAAGCCCGATTTCATTTTTCATCGCAAGCAGGTGCGATGGGCCCGGATACCCGTTCAGCTCGGCAGGTTTCGCAAGGCCCCAACCGCCCCCACGCATCAGTTCGTCGATGTCAGCTTCGGAAAGCGATTTGATCTGGCGTCCAGTCTCTTCGGTGTACGGCGACATCGTGTGGTGCTGGTGCTGTTCAGTCGCGAAGGCGGCATTCGAAAGAAGAACGACGGCGATAGTCGAAACAAACTTCATGAGGGTTCCTCAGGTGGACGCCCTCCACGCTTGCCCGCTTTCGCCCCGTAGGACATGATCGCTATCATGTCCGATCTCTTTCTCGACCATTTTCTGCAAATGTCGACAGGCAAAGCAACCTTTGCGGCCGGACAGCATATCTTCAATCAAGGTGACGCGCTCACATGGCTGTATCTGATGCGGGCCGGAACAATCCATCTTGTCCGACACCAAGCCGATGGGAACGTCGCCGTGCTTCAGCGGGCTTCGCCAGGCATGGTCGTCGCAGAAGCTTCCGTGTTCTCGTCCCGGTATCATTGTGATGCGGTCGCCGTAACGAATTCCGAGGCGCTGATCATTCCCGTAAATTCCGTCAGGGCGCTCCTCAGGAATGAGCCCGCATTCGCAGAAACCTGGGCTTCTTATCTGTCGCATCAGCTGCAACAGGTACGTAAGCGTGCGGAAATCGCGAGCCTCAAAACCGTTTCAGCGCGTTTAAACGCGTGGCTTGCTTGGAATGATGGGTTACTGCCATCAAAAGGTGAGTGGAAACACCTCGCTGATGAGATCGGAGTGTCGCCGGAAGCGCTTTATCGAGAACTGGCAAAGCGCGGCAAATCTTTTTCGCACAAGACTTCTTGACCTTCCCATGGTGGGAAGCCCCACATGTGAATGGCCGCAAATTACGGAGACGACCATGTACGAGTTCGAAATTCAGAATATGACCTGTGGACACTGCGCCGGTACGGTTGAAAAGGCGATCAAGGCTGCCGATCCAGCAGCGTCTGCCAGCATCGATCTTACTGCGAAGAGTGCCAAGGTCGAGACTAGAGTTGATCCGGCGACCATCAAGGCTGCAATCGAGAACGCGGGCTACCCCTCAAGTTTTAGGCAAATTTGACGGCGGCCGGAGCACCGGATTGAAGCGGTGCTCCGCTCCGACTCTCTAGGCTGCCTTGCTCGGTGCAGTCATCATTTCCTGCTTCACCGCATCAATCGACGGTCGCTCGTAGGACGAGATTATCCTACGCCCGTTACCATTTGGGTGCGCCCGTGGTGGACATAAAATTCAGCAGGGACCTTGTAGCATGGTCCTTACTCTCACCTCCGACGACGGCGACGCTGCTAAATGTGCCGCCGAGGAGAGGACGGAGCGAATCGATGCCCTTCAGGCTTCGTAGCCGACATACGCCATCATCAAGTTTACGCTATTGCCCTTCACGGTTTGCGGCAATCGCTGGCTCGATACGAAGATCGACTTCGTTTCCGCCAAGACCTGATCCAGGATTGTCGTGTCACCGGGGCAACTCATAGGTCTGGGGCGACAGTCGATATGCTTCTTCACAAAGCGGCGAACAAAACCACGGCCCCTGAGGGGCGGCCCGCCTATAGGATGAATACGGTGCATGCATCTTACACACCGGATCGATCCAGGCCGGGTCAGCCGACGGACCAAGCTCGATCTCATAGAGAGGGACTTCCCCGGCTACCGATCTAATCGCCACCATCCCGAGGTCTCGCACTAGAATACCTCTGGCGGCAGCCGCCTCGGCAATGGGTTGAGTGGCAAGCAATTGACCAGGCGATGCGAGCGCGGCGATGCGGGCAGCAACGTTGACAGTCGATCCAAAGAGATCGCCTGCTCTGCGGATCACCGGCCCATGGTTCAGCGCCGTCCGAGTAAGCGGTAGCCGCGATTCTTTACGGCATGCCTGCAACAGCGTTCCGAGTACCTGGATCGCTGTATCGGGCTCAGGAAACGAGAGCATTGCCTCATCGCCGATCCATTTGATCGGGGGCTCATAGCCGCTGAGGGCGTCGCGGACCATGCTTTCGAATACTTCAAGCACGTCAAGCGCAGCCGCGTCACCATACACGTCCGCAATAGCGCTGAAACCCGCGATATCTATGAACGCAACGGTGGCGGGAGCTTTATCCAAATTCTCTCGCTGCCTCACATCGCTCTCCTTGGCCCGAAGATTTGATCGCTAGCAACGCCGCATTCTCGCTCGCGTTCGCTTCCTAAGCAACGTCTGAAACTCATCGCCAACAATGAGTCCTTGACCTTCCCATCATGGGAAGGATTACTTATGTATGCAGTTCAATGAGGGATCGTCCCATGACTGCCATATCACAGATGGAAAAATCGACCGCGCTGCCCATCCCGACCGAGTTCGGGATCGAAGGAATGTCCTGTGCGTCGTGCGTCGTCCGGGTCGAGAAAGCCATCAAATCTATTCCCGGCGTCAATGCCGCGTCAGTCAACCTTGCGACAGAGCGAGCAACGGTAACTTTCAAGGATGCGGTCGATACCGTTGCCGTCCTGCAGGCCATCGAGGGTGCTGGCTATGAAGCAAAGATCGAAACGCAGGAATTTCTCGTCGAGGGTATGACTTGCGCGTCTTGCGTCTCGCGCGTCGAGCGTGCCCTCAAGGCGGTTCCCGGCGTTACGGAAGCCAACGTCAATCTTACGACGGAGAAGGCGACAATCCGTTATGTGTCAGGCGCAACGACCTCAGCGGCTCTCTCCGCAGCCGTCCGCAATGCGGGTTACGAGACCAAAGCCACTGTCAATGTTGCCCCTGAGGATCAAGAAGATAGCCGCGACGTTGAAATTCGGTCTCTCCGCAGAGAGCTACTTCTCGCCGCCGCTTTAACGCTGCCGTTGTTCACCGCGGAAATGGGCTCGCACTTCATTCCCGGGGTGCATGGCTTCATCATGGACACGGTCGGAATGCGTGAGAGCCTGTACGCCCAGTTCGGGCTGGCAACCATCGTATTGTTCGGCCCAGGGCTTCGTTTTTTCCGCAAGGGTGTCCCAAACCTGTTGCGTTGGACACCTGATATGAATTCTCTTGTCGTTCTCGGGACAACGGCGGCGTGGGCCTATTCAGTAGTCGCCACGTTTCTTCCGAGCGCCCTGCCCGCTGGTACCGTTAACGTCTATTATGAGGCAGCAGCCGTCATCATCACGCTGATCCTTCTGGGTCGGTACCTTGAGGCTCGGGCGAAAGGCAAAACCAGCCAGGCAATCAAGAGGTTGCTCGGCCTTCAGGCCAAGACTGCCTTTGTCGATCATGGCGGTGAATTCGTAGAAATACAGATCAGCGATGTCGTCGTCGGAGACGTCATTCGAATTCGCCCTGGCGAAAAGGTGCCGGTCGACGGGACTGTCGTTACTGGTGCATCCTACGTCGATGAAGCCATGATAACGGGTGAACCGGTACCAGTCTTGAAGACCGCCGATAGCGAAGTTGTCGGCGGCACCATCAACAAGACCGGTTCCTTTACGTTCCGCGCAACGAAAGTCGGTAGCGACACTCTGCTCGCGCAGATCATCAAGATGGTCGAGGCAGCGCAGGGCTCGAAACTGCCGATCCAGGCGCTGGTTGACAAGGTCACCGGCTGGTTCGTGCCTGCTGTGATGGCCGCAGCTCTCCTGACGTTCGGCGCTTGGATGCTGTTGGGGCCATCTCCGGCTTTGAGCTTTGCGCTGGTCAATGCAGTCGCGGTCCTGATCATTGCCTGCCCCTGCGCCATGGGCCTCGCGACGCCAACCTCAATCATGGTCGGCACCGGACGTGCTGCAGAGCTTGGCATCTTGTTCCGCAAAGGCGAAGCACTTCAAAGCTTGCGGGATACGCAAATCATCGCAGTCGATAAGACGGGTACACTGACCAAGGGCAAGCCCGAACTCACCGACTTCCAGGTGTTGCCAGGCTATAGCCGTGATGATGTGCTCTCTTGGGTCGCCAGCCTTGAAACCCTCTCGGAGCATCCGATTGCGGAAGCTATTGTTGCAGCAGGAAAGGCAAGTGGGCTTCTGAACCTGGAAGTATCTGGTTTCGAGGCATCGCCGGGCTTCGGCGTGAGCGGTATCGTTGCCGGGCGTAAAATTCTCGTCGGTGCTGACCGAGCGCTGGCCCGCGAAGGCATTGAAGTCACAGCCTTCGCCAGCCTCGCAAGCGATCTTGGTCGCGAAGGAAAGTCGCCCCTTTACACAGCTGTCGACGGACAACTGGCAGCCATCATTGCGGTGTCCGATCCGATAAAGGAAACGACGCCAGCCGCAATCCAAGCACTACACGCCCAAGGCTTGAAGATTGCGATGATTACCGGCGACAATCGTCGCACGGCAGAGGCAATTGCCGCGCAATTGGGTATTGATCAGGTTATCGCGGAGGTTCTTCCGGACGGCAAAGTAGAGGCCGTTAAAAAGCTTCGCGAAAACGGCCAGAAGGTTGCGTTCATCGGCGATGGCATCAACGATGCCCCGGCCCTGTCTGAAGCTGACGTCGGCCTGGCGGTCGGTACCGGTACCGACATCGCCATCGAAAGTGCGGATGTCGTGCTGATATCAGGCGATCTGACCGGTGTGGCTCGCGCCATTGCACTCAGCCGGGCGACGATCCGGAACATCATGCAGAACCTGTTCTGGGCCTTCGCCTACAACGTCAGCCTGGTGCCGGTGGCAGCCGGTGTCTTGTATCCAATTAACGGCACACTGCTCTCGCCGGTCTTCGCAGCGGGGGCGATGGCAATGTCCAGCGTCTTCGTCTTGGGCAACGCGCTTCGTTTGCGTCGTTACCAAGCCAACTGATAGCAGAGCTGCATCGCGGATTCCCGGTGCAGCTCCCTCGCAATGATAGGAAAAAACGATGAACATCGGACAAGCAGCCAAAGCCAGCGGCGTGTCGGCGAAAATGATCCGCTACTACGAGCAGATAAAGCTGATCACGCCAGCGCATCGTACGGAATCGAGTTACCGGACCTACTGTGAGAACGACATTCATACGCTCCGCTTCATTCGCCGAGCACGCGATCTCGGGTTTTCGGTTGAACAGATGAAAACCTTGCTCGCGCTATGGCGAGACCGTTCACGCGCGAGCGCCGACGTCAAAAGTATTGCGCTGGAGCACATCGCCGAACTTGAGCGGAAGGCAGCTGCGATCCAGGCAATGACGCAAACGTTGAAGCACCTCGCCAACCATTGCCATGGCGACGAGCGGCCGGATTGCCCAATCATCGAGGAGTTCGCGAACTCGGCTAGCGATGATGACCTGCCAGGTATCAATGCCCGGTTTGGTGTGAATGGTCTGCGGACTGAGCTGCCCTCGCGCTGATCAGTGTCCGAAGGCTTCAGAGCCGCAACATGTGCGATTTGGTTGATCGGCAAATGTCGTCCGCCAGCGTTAGCGGCTTCATTCACTGAGAACGCTCAAAATTGGACAGTACATCGCATCTCCGAATTCGCAAAGCTCCACCGTGCTGGCGAGCGTCTGTTCCATTCGGCGCAGATCGGCAATCTTCTGGCGAATGTCCGTGAGATGCGTGAGCGCAACCGTCTTCACCTCGCCGCAGCTGAATAGTTTCGATGTTTACGCTCGACAGACGCGATAGTTCTCCGATGGGAAACGTCCCGGTTCTCAAGGACGTGACAACACTCATAAAAAAATCCCTTGCTTCTGTAGTCGCTACAGGAAGCACAATAGCACATCCGACGAAATGAGGAGTATGTGCATGACAGCGCGAATGAAGATTGGCGAGGCCGATGACCAACCCAAAAAGGAGACCAGACAATCAATCAATGGCCTCCTGGCGGCTGGTGGCATCATCGCCGCACTTGGCGCGTCCTCATGTTGTGTCGTACCACTTGCGCTACTCGCGCTCGGCATAAGCGGCGCTTGGATAGGCAATCTGACCGCCTTTGCCCCCTATCAGCCTCTCTTTGTCACGGCTGCTATTGGCTGCCTCGCTGTGGGTTTTTTGCGCGTCTACTTCCCACAAAAGGCGTCATGTGCGAACGGCACCTCTTGCACGCACCCGCGTTCGTCGCACCTAACCAAATTTTCCCTTTGGGTGGCGGCGGTGCTGGTCACCGTGGCTGTGGCGTTTCCCTACCTTGCTCGTTTTTTCCTCGAAACCTGATCGAGCACTGACATGAACACTCTTCTTCGGACCATTTTGATCGTCTCTGCCCTAGTGTCGGGTCGCGCTGTGGCTGGCGAGCGCACCGCGACGCTTGATGTCGAAAACGTGAGCTGTGCCGTTTGTGCGCCGATTGTAAAGCGAACTCTGTCGCGAATGCCGGGAGTGCGCCAGGCCGCATTAGTTGAACAGGACGGCACGGCGACAGCGACCGTTAGCTTTGACGACGAGCAGGTGACGCAGGAGGCGCTGGCAGCGGCGGTCACGAATGCAGGCTTTCCTACGCAGGTGCAGGTCACCCAGCGCTGATCAGAATTTGTAAGCAAAAGGAGAATCTATGGTGCAACTACGCTCAACGCTGACATGTCCGCACTGCAGACAGCAGGCAACGGAAATCATGCCGACAGATGCGTGTCAGTATTTCTATGACTGCAGAGGTTGTGGAGCGATATTGCGACCGAAGGACGGCGATTGCTGCATTTTCTGCTCTTACGGTTCCGTTCCCTGTCCGCCGATACAGCAGATGCGAGAGTACGAAACACCAGACAACTGCAGCCCCATTGCGTAACCAAATTCTCACTGCACCCGAAGCGGTCAAGCCTTAGAACAGGCTACTCGGCATACGAAGCGTCATCCCCACTCCTAAGGAGTCGCGTCAATATTTGTGCTGTCAATCCGACATACGGAACTTGGTGTGGCAGGTCGTACAGGCTTGCACCATAAGGTGAAATGCATGCTCGGCTGGGATCGCTGACAATTGCGCTTCGTTTTGAACATGCGTTCCCAGCGGCCCACCGCCCATCGGCTCTCCTGGTTTCATGCGCATGCTCTCCGTGATCGCCGCAGGATTTTTGTCGGCGGCTGCGTCTAGTGCGGTCGCGTATGCCTTCAGATCGTTCGCCAGACGATCAAACCGCTCGCGCTCTTCGACGATATTTGGTTTGCCTTCGACTTTGGATCGGCGGCTTCGGCCGCAAAATGGGCGATCAGCCCCTCCCCGGATTTGTCCCGAATGGTGTCGGCGGCCCACTTGAACTCGCCTGGGGAGTATGTGGCTGGTACCTTAAACATTCCGGCGATGGACTTCGTGGCGGCGGCAATCGCTTTCATATCGGATTGCCTCGCAACGATATCGCCAGCAGCAACGACCGCCGACGCAAGCGCAAAGCAACAGATAACCGCATAGAGAAAAAAGTTGGGCTTCATTTCAAACTCTTCATTCTTTCCACCAACCAGTCGTGTCCAGCAGGCTCCTGCCATGGATTTAGAAGTCGAAAGGGAGGGCAAAGTGCCCAGCTCCTAACAAAAATGCAAATCGATGTATCTTCAAACACCCAAATTTACGAAAAATTTAGGCTAATTTTATCGATCTAAATCTGCTCGTTTCGGCCTGAAAAAAGAAAGTTTAGGTTGCACCAACGCGTCCCTTTGGCGTGCCCCAACCTTTTCAGAGACAGTCACGGATCGTCGCAATGACTATTGTCTATTCAGATTCTGCATATTTTCCTTCAGCGCGAAG
Organism: Rhizobium sp. SEMIA 4085; assembly: GCF_013004495.1. Taxonomy (NCBI): domain Bacteria; kingdom Pseudomonadati; phylum Pseudomonadota; class Alphaproteobacteria; order Hyphomicrobiales; family Rhizobiaceae; genus Rhizobium; species Rhizobium sp. SEMIA 4085. The sequence continues at coordinate 16,555 of NZ_JABEPH010000025.1, read as the reverse complement.
TCTCTCTTCTCATACAGCCGAAAGGGTGCAATCCAGGGCGGTTGGTCCCGATGTTCTCCGATCATTGGCGATCCTTCTCGTCATGCTCGTGCACCTCCCTATCGAGGCGACACCGTCGATGCTCGTCGGCGTCCGCAATTATGCATGGGTGGGAGTGGATATTTTCTTCGTTCTGAGCGGATTTCTGATCGGAACCCAACTCTTCAAAGAGATTTCACGGACAGGAGGCGTGGATTTAAAGTCCTTCTATCTCCGTCGCGCCTTCCGTATTTTTCCGGCGTTTTTTATTGTTCTCGGCCTCTACGCAATTTTTCCCATTCTCCGCGACGCCCCGACGATGCAATCGATCTGGAGCTTTGCGACCTTCACTGTGAACTTCAACTTCGATCCGCGCGTAGGCCGTGCCTTTACGCAGGCATGGTCGCTTTGTGTCGAGGAGCATTTCTATCTGGTCCTGCCGCTCCTCGTATTGCTCCTGCATCGCCGGATCAGCATGCGCTGGACGCTTCTGATCGCTGCGGCAATGGTGATTGCGGGAATGATCCTTCGGTACACGATCTGGGAGAACCAGATCGGAGTCCTCGTCGACGCCGACAAGCTGAGAGATGCTTTCGCCGTCTATCTCCGGGACGTATACTACCCGACATACACCCGCCTAGATGGCCTGATGTTCGGTGTGATCCTTGCTGCTGCGAGATTTTTCAAACCGGAACTCTGCAAGCGTTACGCGCCTGCGCGTGTGGCCCTGCCGATAGGCGTCGGCCTCGTCGCGGCCGCTCTTGTGCTGTTTTCGATTCGAGGGCCACTTGCCGGAACAAACCTCTTTCTCGTCTTTCAGGCGCAGCTTGGTTCGGTTGCCGGATTCCCGCTCATTTCAATCGGTATCGCTCTCATTCTCGGCGCTATGCTCGACCTGGAGCATGTTCTCAAACGATGGCCGGTTCCGGGTGCCATGGTCGTCGCCACCTTGTCATATAGCCTGTATCTGACCCACAAATCGGCCTTTCATATCGACAGGCTCATCTTTGGGGAAGCGAACCTCCAGGGCGGCTCCGGCTTCGTGGTCTATCTTGTCACCAGCTTCGCTGCAGCAGTTGTGCTGTGGTTCTGTGTCGAGAGGACGTTCCTTCTCCTTCGGGATCGGGTTCTCTCTCCGAGCAAATGACCTGAACTTGCCAGCTTCGATCACAACTCGAAGCTGGCAAAAGTCAGTTTCTCGCGATGGACTTCTGCAACAGCTCCAAAGTTGGGCAGAGGTAAATCGTCGCTCCTGTCGCGCGTTGGCATCATCTTATCAACTTGGGTGACAGCAATCCACGAACGAATCCTGCTGCAACCGAAGTGCGAGAAAAGCCCCTTAAATACCCTCAGCAGACGGAAACCTTCGACTACTGATGCTTCTCCCGAAATCGAGCATGACATACTTTGCACGTCTGGAGCATCAGGTGGAACGAGTGTTCTGCGGGGATCGAGCCAAGCCTTTTAGCCGAGACGTCCGTGCCGAAAGGGCCGCCGCTCATCGGCTCTCCAGGCTTCATCCGCATGTCGCTAGTCATCTCGCCGAAATTTTTCTGCGCCGCCGCTCCCAATGCATCGGCGTATGCCTTAAGATCGTCGGCAAGTCGGGCAAAGTGATCCCTTTCCTCAAGGATATCTGCTTTGGCGTCGGACCCCGCCGCCGGTACTTCGAAATTGAAGTGCTCGATGATGGTCTTTCCAGACTTGGCGCTGATCGTTTGGGCAGCGTTACCAAAAGCTTGTGCGTCATAAGTAGTCGGATCGAGAAACATGTCGGAGATCGCCTTAGCCGCCGCCGAGATGTCTTTCATATCCTGCTTTCGCAGCGGGACCAGGTCACTTCCCGAGAAGCTTGGCTCCGCTAAGGAGCTCAACCCAATGACTAGAAGGAGACCTATAAAAAGCCTCTCCTGCGACTGTCTCATAACGATCACCTGTTCGCCCAAGAGAATGGATGCGCGAGATAGGCTATTTGCAATTTGGTAACATTATGATTTTGCAAGAGGAGGCGGCAGCCGCCTCCCCTTAACGCAGCATTTAAGCCGCCATTTTCTCGCAGCTTTCAGCGCAACGACGGCACGCACCGACACAGCTGTCCATATCGCCGACGCGTTCACAATCAGCCGCACACTGCCTGCAGATTTCTGCGCATTCTCGGCAGGTGTGCTTGTGGTGCTCTGTGCCGACCAGCATGAAATGCGCCGACGTCCTGCAGATTTCAGCGCAGGCCATCATCAGTCGAAAGTGATCTGGCTTCGTATGCTCACCGCCCATTGCCAGGCAGTGTGTCATCGCCATCGACAGACATTCCTGATAACAGGCGAGGCAGTTGTCGATGCACTCCTTCATCTCGGAAGATACGTTATGCATGGTCGGGTCTCCTGTTACTTGGCTTCCTTGTCGAGCCACTTGGTCATGTCGACGATCTCTTTCTTCTGAGCATCGATGACCATCTGAGCCATCTCCTTGGCTTCCTTGTTGTCGCCGTACTTCAGCTCGACCTCAGACATGCTGATCGCACCCATGTGATGGGCGATCATTCCGCAGATGAAGGAGACGTCGGCATCCTTCTTCATCATTCCCTGCATCATGTTCATGTGCATGGACTTCATTCCGTCCATCGATGCCTTCTGGTAGTCGGTCATCTCGCCCATAGGCATGTCGCCGCCCGACGACATGCCCATCTTCGACATGTCCATTCCTTCAGTTTTGCACTTTTCGGGATAAGTCATCTCCTGGGCCGATACCACAAGCGGAGCCAGCGACAGCAGAGCAGTTGCGCCGACAATGGCGAGCGAAGTTTTCACGAAAACGTTCATTGGATTCTCCTTTTGAGATCAGTTGATGCTTGAAGACCTTCAGACGCCGGTAGCCTTCGGCGGCGGATCAATCGGCCTGATCAGGAGAAGCGGACTGGAGGTGGCAACCGACGGTCGAACGACGAGCGGCTCCGAAAGTGGCTGCGCGGCGGTTGGAAGTGTGGGCATGATCGGACAACAATGCATGCTCACGCAGCACAGTCCCGGGAGACGATCCAGCTGATGACCTTGCGAGTGACCCGCAGGCACACGCAGAGAAATGCAGCCTTCATCACCTGCATTGGCGAGGCCGCCCGGAATGTTGACCAAGGTCAACGCCACCAGCAGTATGACGGCTAGACGGCAGATTTTACTCCAGCTGACCATACGTCGAGATTCCCTTCCGCCGGAGAACTCTCGCGGTAGAAAGATGTTCCGCTACCCTCTGAATTGGATCGGCCGAGCGAGAAGGCAACGGCCCGGAAATGCCTTAACCGAAGTTCAAGGGACGTGCGATACGACTGGTGGCATTGAGGGATTGAGATGACGCCGCGCTACTCGCTTTCGCAGATTGTGCTCCATTGGGCTGTGGCCGTGCTGATACCCATCCAGTATTGGACAGGCAGAAGCATCGAGCGGACGCATCACGCGGTTCACATGGGCCTGTCCCCAGACCCATGGGACGTGATCCAGCATCACGTTCATAACTACGCCGGGATTGCTATCGGGGCGCTCATGGTTTCCCGGTTAAGTCTCCGGGTCATTCATCGCAGCGCCTTGAAGCATCCAGCGAAAAGCCCGGCGGATCGGCTTGCACGCGCGATGCACTTTGCATTCTACGCTGCGATTATCGCTCAAGCGGCCATGGGCTTCGTCGCAAGCTACTTATGGTTCGGGATCGCACCGGTTCATGTCCTGGGCTCGCGCGTCATTCTGGCGCTATTGGCGCTGCATATCGCTGCGGCGGCGTGGCACACATTTTTTTGGCGCGACGAAACTGTCGACCGGATGATCTTTCCCAGACGCACACTTTCTTGAGGTTACGACATCAATTTCAGAGTGGCCAATGTCAGGACGACGTAGCGCCCTGTCTTAGCGATGAATACCAGGATCGTGAACGTCAAAAGCGGCTCGCGCAATACGCCCGCTACGATGGTCAGGGCGTCTCCGAACAGCGGCATCCAGGATAGCAAGAGCGACCATCTTCCGTATTTGTGGTACCACCGGGACGAACGTTCGAGCGATTTCTCGCTTACGGGGAACCAGCGTCGATCACGAAAGCGCTCGATACCTCGCCCGAGGAACCAGTTGACAACGCTGCCTAGTGTATTTCCAACGCTCGCCACCGTAAGAAGCAGAATCCAGGAGAATTTTCCGCTGAGCACCAAACCAACGAGCACGGGTTCCGATTGCATCGGAAGAATGGTGGCAGCCCCGAGAGCGACCAGGAAAAGGCTCGCATACGCGGAAATGTCAGAAAACATTGATTCCGTTACTCGTAATCCTGCTCTCTCGGAAAGCCTGTTTGTCCCCTACACAGCATTTCTAAACGTATTCGGCATATTAACCGATACTTGAGGGCGAGAAATAAACGGAGCGGAATGGTCGCCGAAGGACGTCATTTCGCCTTGACCTTCCAACCTTGGGAGGCTCCATGTTCCTCTAGCTTGCAGGACCGCCGTCACAGAAACGACGCGAATCTTTGGCAGCTATTCGTCGCAATTGAAAGTCGGCTGCTGTGATAGTAGTCGACGGAGCATGGGCAAAATGTATCGAATCGCACTGAGCAAACTGCTCTTGATTGTGCGGCTGGCGATCATCGTATCGCTGGCAGGCTACAGCTTGTCCAATGCGAACGCGGCCATGCACGGCACGGCATTTCCTGAATTCGAGCAAGCCGCTTCGCAGGTTATGCAGCACGGCGACCATGACGAAGTCCAAATGTCTGGACACGGTCACTCCCACGATCATGCTGCTGGTGACAACGACGGCACCAAGTCGGTGAAGAAGGATTGCTGCAGCGACTTTTGCGCGGGCATTGGCATCATTTGCAACAGTCATGACGTTGGCGGACCCGTTGTGACCTCAATTCGGCAGTTCGTTGACGATCAGCAAACCTTTGGCGAGCTGCCTCCCCTTCACCGCCCCCCGAATATCTGAATAGCGAGTCCATCCGCGTGCGCGGATGAACCTCGGCTTGTCTCGGATCGCGTCTGAGACAAGCCGGACTGCACTCATATTTCGGAAAAATTCATGAGACCTTCTATTATATTGGTGGTCGCATTGCCGCTCATCGTAAGCGGATGCGCAGCCACAGTTCCTCCTGACGTTGACACACCCGACGCTCAGCTTTTGTCCAGCGCCAATCCAGTACGGTATCGCAGCCCGATTTCCGGCTATGTCAATCGCCAGCCGGTTGATCCGAAGCCATGGCGGCAACAGAACCAGTCGCAGTCTCCTGCTGAAGGAGACCCGTCATGACCCCGACGAAAACGCTCGCGGCCATCGCAGTTATTCCATTTGTCCTAGCAGGCTGCGTCAGCAGCGCGGAATATGCAAAGAAGGAAGCCGGTTTCAACACCGTCTCCAACAAGACTGCTGCCATCGCCTCTAAACGAACCGCCTGGGTGCAAAATCAGCAGCAGGCGCAGGCAGCATCTGCTCAGGTCAAGACGCTCCTGGCTCGCAAGAAGTCACTCGACGTCGAGACCGCCGTACAGATCGCATTACTGAATAACAAGGGCCTCCAGGCGGCGTATGCCGACCTTGGCGACAGCGCGGCTGACGCCTGGCAAACGACAATGTTCCTGAATCCGACTGTAGCCGTTGGCTTGACCGGCATCGGGACGCCCGGGCTGGAAGCCTTCAAGACAGTCGAAGGGGCAATCGTCACCAACATTCTGGCGCTTGCCACAAAGAAACGTGACATCGAAATCGCTGACACGCGGTTCCGGCAAGCACAGTTGAACGCTGCGTCGCGTACGCTTCAGCTTGCCGCCGACACCCGTCGCGCCTGGATCAACGCCGTTGCTGCCTGGGAGAATGTGGGCCAGTTACAACGCGCCCAAGCGACTGCGGACGCAGCCTCCGAGCTGGCGCAGAAGCTGGGTGAAACCGGCGCAATGACCAAAGGCGCTCAAGCTCGCGAGCATGTGTTCGTAGCCGAGCTTGCGGGCGAAACCGCAAAAGCACGTCTCGCGGCCCGGCTGACAAAGGAAGAGCTTACGCGCCTTATGGGGCTGTGGGGCTCAGACCTCGACTATCAAGTCCCGAATAGCCTGCCGTCCCTGCCAAAGGCTGTCGCGAAGCGCGATACCATTGAGGCGGAGGCACTTCGCAACCGCATCGATCTGCAAGTCGCCAAACTTGAGTTGGAGGCAACCGCTCGCTCCTATGGGCTGACCGAGGCGACACGCCATGTGACCGATCTGGAAATCCTGACCGGGCTTGAAACGGAGCGCGAAATCGAGGACGGCGACAAGAAGGTCGACACGACTGGATTTGCCGAGCTGGAATTCGCGATCCCGATCTTCGACACCGGCAAGGCTCGCATGAGGAAAGCCGAGTTGGCTTACATGCGGGCAGCGAACCAGCTCGCCGAGAAGGCAATCAATGTCCGGTCGGAGTCGCGATCTGCCTACGAGGCGTACCGGTCGAACTTCGATATCGCCCGGCACTACCGCAACAGCGTCGTGCCGCTGCGCACCAAGGTCGAAGAGGAGTCTCTGCTGACCTACAACGGCATGATCACCAACACGTTCGAGCTGCTCACCGACACGCGCGACAAGATCAATTCCATCCTGCTCTCCGTAAACGCCAAGCGCGACTTCTGGCTGGCGGAGGCCAACCTCGCGCCAGCCATCTACGGCGGCGGCGCTTCGGCTGCGTCAGCAGAGACGGAAGTTGCCTCTACTTCCGAGAGCAGCGGCGGCGGCGGCCATTGAGAAAGGAAATCGCTATGTTCAATAGAAGACAGATCATTGGAGCCAGCGCCGCTCTGCTTTCGACGGCCGCCTGGACTAAGACGTCGGCAATGGGCTTGCCGGACGCACCAACGATGGAATCGGCGGACATGCAGCCACCGCTCCAACCAACGTCGGGACCAGATTACCAGCCAGTGGTTACGCTGAATGGCTGGACCCTGCCCCATCGGATGAACAACGGCGTCAAGGAGTTCCATCTCATCGCCGAGCCCGTCGAACGCGAGATGGCCGACGGCATGACGGCCTATCTCTGGGGCTACAACGGCCAATCTCCGGGTCCGACCATCGAGGCGGTCGAGGGAGATCGCGTCCGAATCTTCGTGACGAACAAACTGCCGGAGCACACGACGATCCACTGGCATGGCATGATCTTGCCGTCCGGCATGGATGGCGTCGGCGGATTGACGCAGCCGCATATCCCTGTCGGCAAGACCTTCGTTTACGAGTTCGACCTCGTGAAGTCGGGCACCTTCATGTACCACCCGCATTCCGACGAGATGGTGCAGATGGCGATGGGCATGATGGGCATGTTCATCATCCACCCCAAAGACCCGATGTTCATGCCGGTCGACCGGGACTTCGTCTTCCTGCTCAACGCCTACGACATCGATCCTGGCTCCTACGTGCCGCGCATCATGGAGATGACCGACTTCAACATGTGGTGCTGGAACAGCCGCGTCTTCCCGGACATCAGCCCGCTGGTCGTTTCCAAGAACGACCGCGTCCGCGTCCGCGTCGGCAATCTGACGATGACGAACCATCCAATCCACATGCATGGCTACGACTTCGAGGTGACGTGCACCGACGGCGGATGGGTGCGGCCCGAAGCGCGGTGGCCGGAGGTCAGCATCGACATCCCGGTTGGCGCGATGCGGGCTTACGAGTTCGACGCCAAGTATCTCGGCGACTGGGCGATCCATTGCCACAAGTCGCACCATACGATGAACGCGATGGGACATGACATCCCGACATTCATCGGGGCCGACAAGTCGAAGGTCGCCGAGAAGATCAAGAAGCTGCAGCCGGAATACATGCCCATGGGCACCAAGGGCATGGCCGATATGGGCGAAATGGAAATGCCTATCCCCGAGAACACCATTCCGATGATGACCGGCTGGGGGCCGCATGGCCCCATCGAGATGGGCGGCATGTTCTCGGTCGTGAAGGTCCGCGAGGGCATCTCGGCGGGCGATTACTCCGATCCGGGTTGGTACGAGAATCCGCCCGGGACCCAGGCTTGGGAATGGACCGGCGAACTGCCGGACGCGACCAAGGCCAAAGACGCGAAGACACAAATCACCCCGAAGCCGACAAATGGCTGAGGCTCAATCTTCCACATCAAAAGGATTTACGCATGAAGAACTATGTATTGGCACTGGCGCTCGTCGCCCTCGCAACCCCAGCCTTGGCTACCGGCAATCACGCTGGCGGTCACGGTGAAAAAATGGCCATTGGCGAACCTGGTGATAAAGCCAAGGCGACACAGACGATCCGCGTCACGATGAAAGAAACCGACGACGGGAAGATGCTGTTCACCCCCGCCGTCTTCAACGTCCGCAAGGGGCAGACGGTCAAGATCGCGATCAAGAATGCCGGAACAGTCGACCACGAGTTCGTGCTCGATCAGGAAGACAAGATTCTTGAGCATAAAGCGGTCATGGAAAAGTTCCCGGAGATGGAACATGACGATCCGAATTCGATCCGACTTCCGGCCGGTCAATCCGGCGAGATCATCTGGAAGTTCACCACCGACGGCCAGTTCAAGTTCGCCTGCCTGATCCCCGGTCACTACGAGGCTGGCATGCACGGCGACGTCACCGTCGGCGGGAAGTAAAGTAATTGAACCTAAGGAGTTACAGAAATGAAAACCGCAATGAAACTTGCCGTTGCTGCCTTGCTCTCGCTCAGCACAGCATTTGGAGCTTTCGCCCAGGAATTCACCAAGGGCGTCGTCAACAAGGTCGACACCAAAGCAAAGAAGGTCACCATCAAGCATGAAGACCTCAAGGGCCTCGACATGCCCGCGATGACCATGGTTTTCCGCGTCGAAGACCCGGCTCTGCTGGAAAAGCTGAAGGAAGGCTCGAATATCGAATTCGTTGCCGAGCGCGTGAACGGCAAAATCACTGTCACTCAGGTGAAGTGAGCCAGCCCGCCGTCGCTGAGGCGACTTTATACGCGGCCGTCGTTGGCGGCCGCGTAACCTTATCCACATCAACTTCGACAACGAGCGCGTCCGTTATAAAACACGCAGGCGCAATCGAATACCTTCCGGTAACGACCGCCATGAAATCTGTAATCGGCGCTCATTGGAATTACGCGCGAGAAATTCGTTCGATCCTTCTGCGGTTTGTCGCCTTCGCCATTCTTCTCGCCAACCTCTTGCTAGGCGGCAACGAAGGTGCCGAAAGGACGCATTTAATCGTCGTCGTCAGCTATCTCGTCATCAGCATCGCATCCGTCGCGACAGCGCGATTCCTTCCTGATCGCTCTTGGCTGAAAACGCTCTTTGTCGTACTCGACGCCTTGCTGGTCGTCTTAATTTTGTATGCGCACATCCTTGGCGGACCGGTTACCGAAAACCACAATTTGACGACAACCGGCTTGGTGGTGGCATTCATCCTGCTCAACCATGTAGGCCTCAAGCTGGATCGGCGGCTCGTCCTTATCTTCTCTGGCCTCGTCCTCGCTTCCTGGATGACCATGCTGGCTATCACCGCCGCGAGACATCATTCGGCTGACATGGTGTCGTTGATCGGATCGTTCTTTAATCAGGACCTGGGCCTCACGGTCAGCTTTGGCTTCACCGCCCTTGCAATTTATCTTCTCGCGAAGGACCACGACCGGACGCATAAGGAGGCGCTGCGAGCGGATGAGCGGCGTCTCAACCTTTCGCGATTCTTCTCGCCGCTCGTGGTCGCAGACCTTGAGGAAGGCAGCTCGGCGATCGATCTGGAACGTCGTAACGCGGCGATCATGTTCGTTGACCTGCGGAATTTCACAAGCTTTGCCGAAAATGCGCCTGCACGCGAGCTAGCCTGGGTGCTGGGGGAATATCGGCACCTTGTTTCCGGCACCATTTTTGAGCATGGCGGGACCGTCGATAAGTTTATCGGTGACGGGGTCATGGCGGTGTTCGGCCAACCCTCCCCCACAGAAGACGACGCAGACCGTGCCTTGGCATGCGCTCTCGATCTCGTCGATGCGCTCAGCGATTGGAAGAACCACAGTGTGCGGAATGGTTACCCTGCCCTGAACGCAGGTATTGGCTTGCACTACGGCACGGTCGTCGGCGGGGTTCTGGACAGCGGATGCCATAGCGAGTTCACCGTGATCGGTGATGCGGTTAACGTCGCCCAGCGCCTGGAATCTCTGGCCAAATCATTCGATGCGCCGCTCGTCGTATCGTCAGCGCTGATGGCGCAATTGCGTGAGCCAGTTCCGACCGCGCTCTGGATACCACAGAGTTCGGTGGTTCTGCCGGGACGTCGGCTCCCGATAGATGTGTGGTATTTGCGCCGGGAAGCAGGCTTTACTCCCGCCGAGGAGAACACAAACTACGAGACGGGGGGCGTGCAGACCGCCTTCCATAGATCGTCCTTCCAGTTATCGCCTCCCGCCCCCGATATGTGCACCGGATAATCGATGCCTCGGACGGATACCTTGGCTGGATAGCCACATTTCACGAATGCTCGATGCTTTCCCGGGTCGCTGTAACCGCCACCCGCAGCATTGCCTTGTGAAAGCGAAATGAGGACGTCGAAATCATATCCAGCTCGCTCTGCGGTGTGATTGCTTATAAGGCCAAGGCTGACCACGGTGTCGTCGTCGAAATGCGCCGTATGAAAAATCAATGGTTCCATTGCCTTCGCATTGGAAACCAATGACAGCCCGGCGACAAATACGATCAGATTCCAACGCATTCACCCCTCCCGTGGTTCATGCGAATACAGACCATATCACTTCGACGGCCGTGCTGCTATCAATTCCCAGAGATCAGGCCGAGAACAGATGCGGCTATCGGCTACACAAACGCCTCATGATCGAAGTGGCATCGCATTGGCAGTCTGTTGTGCCCAATAACGCCGTAGCCATTGCTTCATCCATTGATGGGATGGTTTGTCGAGTGCGTGGTAACATGCCATTCCCACAGCCATGCAGGCGACAAAGACGGCCGCGAAGAGGCTTAACTGCTGGCCGAGCGGTGCGTTCCCAGCCTCAAACCCAGTTTTCTCAAAGATGTACTTGCAGAAGGCGATGGTGATCAGATGCGAGAGGTAGATCGCGTAAGAGGCATTGCCGATGTGACAAAGAAATTCGACCTTCCGCAGCCTTCCGTTGCGCTCGTACGAGAGTGCACCAATCAATAAGAGCGCCGCAGGCAATCCCCACATTACGGCTCTCCGAAATCCACCCTCGGGCGGCTCCACCCAGAACGAAAGCGCGATACCAGCCACGCCTAGCGCGATAAAAAGCGTGTCCATGGTTTTTGGAAGCGCCTTACCAGAAACGTACCAGACAGCGATGAAAATACCTGCGAGAAACTCCGACAACAAGGGTGACGCGATTACTTTAACGGCGGCGACTTCGCTGGAGAGGAACCGCGCCAACATCAAACTTCCCAAGGTCACCGTGAGGTAGGTTAAGCGATGTCTTTCCTTTAACAGCAGCCCGAACGCGAATACGAGATAGAAGAACATTTCGAAGTTGAGCGTCCAGCCCACGGCAAGTGCTGGTTCTACAGCTCCGTTCCGGGCAGAATACGGAATGAACAACAGCGATTTCGCAACCTCAGAAACAGTCGAGGATGCCTCATCAAATGGCCCTGGGGACAGTGTCGCGCCAACGACAAATATTATGGTGAAGAGCGAGTAGAGCGGGACGATCTTGATAATTCGATGTGCGAGAAACTCGGCAGGCCCCATAGATTTTCCGGCGGTAACCGACCACATAATGAAGCCGCTGACGAGGAAAAACAAATCGACGCCAGCCGCAAGCGGCCGCCACTCCCAGCCGAAGATGAAACCGATGTGATAGACAGCGACTGCCGTTGCGGCGAACGCTCTGAGATATTGAACCGAGTAGATCATTTCCCCTGGTACGCTGAGCCTAGCATTGCTCATTGTCCGTCTCCGTGTTCGAGGAGAGTCGCTGTTCGTCGACGGCCTTCACACGTCGAACTGCCAAAAGGTCGACAATCTGCCAGCTATGGCAATTCGCTTTCGACGAGCCACTTTCCTGTCGTTCTAAGGATGTTTGTGGATAAAGAGGCTGCTTACCCGCGCCTCAAACCGCAATTTCGAACCGGGGCGGCCGTTCGATTCCATAGCCGAGCCGCTTTGCTTGCTGGGATGGCTCTTTTAGGAAACGCGCACCTGCGAGAGCTTCGGAGCCTCGATGTGATTGAAGCGCTGGATAGAATTTTTCGTGAGTGTGGTCGGAGCAATGTATCTCAGTTGCGGCGTCGGCCGCCGCTAGTGAAACATGTCGACTGCAGTCAGCCGAATACTCTACCTGGCTTGCCAAGGGGATTAAGGACGAACTGATAGAGCTTAGTTCATGCGCCAGCTGGTGGCGTCCGGATAGAGGCAGAAGGAAAACAGTGAGCGCAGCAACTGCAACGATCAGCCTCAAAAACCTTTTTCCTAAGCCGCGTTTCACCTTGTCACACTCCACATTCTTGCGCTTTGCAAGCAAGAAAGAAGAGCATAGCGAAACCTCGACTTCCTTGTAACTCGTCCAAAGGTACTACTCCGAGCTGCCCTGCCTCTCATAAATTCGGCCATCAACTTGAACGAAGATAAGCCACCCGCGCGGGATTGCAGACTTTTGGCCGACGCGGTAGCTCTTTCCCATGCGAGAGCCTGATATCGACGTGGATGGTTGGTGCTTAGATGATGGGGAGGAATACCATCGGGCCGCACCCGACACTTTTTGGATTCCTGATCGTGAAGCTCGCGAGGCGCTGCAGCCCGGCGACTTGGCGAAGCTGATCTTCCGTATCAGCGTCGATGATCCGGAAGCGCCTGTTGCGGTGGAACGCATGTGGGTGCTTGTGCGTGAACGCATCCCAGGTGGCTATTTCGGTATCTTGGACAACGATCCTGAAGCCATCGACGATAACGAGGAATTCTGGAGCGGCATCGAACTGCCCTTCGCCGCCCGTCACGTCATTAACATTGATGGGCGGGACGAAAACACCATCGCGCTTGCGGCTCAGGAGCCGAAACGGCGATGGCAAAAGTCCTGAAGAGCGAAGCCGCGAACTCGGTCGGCCTCGATGATTGGCTCGCGTAAAACCAAGTCTCTCGAAATCCGCCTTGAATGATTTTCTGAGTTCTTTATCCGCGTAGCCCGTCTGTAGCGTCTCAGGTAGTTTCGTTGACCTGCCACTGAGAATTTCCTCCAGAATGGATTAGAGTTCGGCCTATTAAAGGACGGACGAATGAAGAAGCAGCGATTTACGGAAGAGCAGATTATTTCGGTGCTGAAGGAGCAGGAGGCTGGCGCGAAGGTGGCCGACCTCTGCCGCAAGCACGGAATTTCAGAAGCAACGTTTTATAATTGGAAAGCCAAATACGGCGGCATGGAAGTCTCCGAGGCGAAGCGGCTGAAAGCGCTTGAGGACGAGAATAAACGCGACGCCGTCGCGCATCTGAAGACCGTCATGAGTCTTTCGGAACGGCGGGCCTGCCAGATTATATCTGCGGATCGGAAGATGGTGCGATATCGGTCCTGCCGACCGCCGGAGGTAGAATTGCGGGCGAAGCTGCGCGATCTTGCCAATGAGCGAAGGCGTTTCGGATATCGGCGACTGTTCGTCCTGCTTCGGCGGGACGGAGAACCGGCCGGCGTCAATCGCATCTACCGGCTCTATCGCGAGGAAGGTCTTTCCGTTCGCAAGCGGAAAGCCCGGCGGCGTGCGGTCGGCACGCGTGCGCCGATCCTGGTTGAAGCGAAGGCCAATGCCCGCTGGTCGCTGGACTTCGTGCATGACCAGTTTGCCTGCGGCAGACGCTTCCGCGTGCTCAACATTGTCGATGATGTGACGCGCGAATGCCTGGCGGCGATCCCGGACACATCCATCTCCGGTCGACGTGTCGCCCGAGAACTGACGACGCAGATCGAACGACGCGGCACCGAACTAACGTCGAATGCCATCCTTGCCTGGTCGAAGGATCACAAGGTCGAGTGGCACTACATCGCGCCGGGAAAGCCGATGCAGAACGGCTATGTTGAGAGTTTCAACGGTCGGATGCGCGACGAGTTGCTCAACGAGAGCCTGTTCTTCGGCCTCGATCATGCCCGAAGCGCCATTGCCGAATGGGCGGACGATTACACTACTTTTCGGCCGCACTCATCGCTCGGATACCAAACCCCGGCAGACTTTGCCGGGACCATCGCCGCAACCGGCTCCAACGCTGCGCAAGATGAAAGCTTCGCGTTTCCGCCGGTTGCTCAAACCGCGCCTGTTGGCGTATTCAAAACCGCCGGGGCTCTAGTCGCCGCTGGATGAAAGTTCAGTGGCAGGTCACACCTTACAAAGGGCCAGAACGAAACGCAGCGAGTGCCTCGTCAGGAATGTGCTCCTCAGCGGGTAATTTAGGTGCTCAAGCAGCGATTTTCCGTCAGGAACCCGAAGATCACGACCGCTCTAACGCTTTGGAAAGTCACAAAGCGACAAAAAATTAAGCCATTGATTTTGTTAGATCTCGGAAATTTTCTGACTCTAAACCCCATATTTTTTCCGGAAAGATCGAAATAATTTCCGACAGAGTAAAGTAATGCCCGCCAACACTACTGTCGCCACAACGCAGCTGAGATTCGATCAACCCATTGATTTTAAGAGTCCCAACCAAAAAATGTCGATTCTCTGGCACTCATTGGGCCCGAGTTCATGGCCCTTAGCATTGATACCCTAGTCCGCTAAAGTACTCGTTCATCACCCCTCTGTCACGAACCGAGGGGTGATAATGTACGGGAAGAATGCCGACGCCTCGAATAGCGCGTAAAGCCTGAGCCACCGATAAGTGTGGATGTTGATTTATGGCGAGGATGGCCATGATCTCTGCGCCGCCGATGTACCGTGCGCGAAAGGCGGTAGCGTCGCTAAACTTTATGCCATTTAAAGGGAGCAGGTTGCTGGTAATTAGCGTGGAAACTTCTTTGCACGACACGCCAATATAAAAACCAGCCTCGTAATTGGAAAGCACCACGTCATTCATCCAGTCCTCTCGGACTGCCTGCGAGACTATCTTCCGTAAATGCTCGACGTCTTCAATTCGAAGACGATGGATCAAAGGTCGATTTCCATCAGACATCGTTACCCTTAACGTTCCTTCCGTCACCTCGCCCACGACCGTCGGCCATGCGAGGAAACCTCCGGAAATTGCAGTTACCGCTTTGTAGAGGGAAACGCTCCCGGGCGTGTCCGGTTTAGCGATGTCATGAATGCGGGTTGATAGGTCCTCGAGGTGCTCTGGGTTCTCAACTAGGAATTTGAAAAGCTTAGGGTCTGGGTGTCGAACAACTCCGTTTGCGTAGAGTCTGACGAGGTCAAGAAATGGAAGACCGCTGGCCTTAAAGTCCGACCTGACGGCTTTTGAACTTCGGGACAATACTGTGGCGAAGAGCAGCTTGTCGTCTTGATCTTTGAGCCTGAAGCCGTCCTGTTTGGCTGTTCGCGCGCGCGGCCTGCGAAAACGCTGCTCTTTCGTCTCGGGCAACTTTGGCGGCGGACGTCTAGCCGCCAACCCTGATCGAAGCTGGTCTTTCACCAAACGGAAAAAATTTATCCCAAACAGGTTGCGAGAATGGAAGACCTCGGCGATGACCGGGTTCTCGGAACCGTGTCCCATGGTCAGCGTCGGGAATCGCCAAGTATCTTGAACCCTCTCCGCCAAATCAATAACGCTAGTCGGCCAATTTCGGATCGCCAGGGCCGCTTCATCGAGCGCCTTTGGAGAGACCGCTCCTTGCAAAAGCGTTCCGCGCTGCCGATCGACCAGACGTGCCAGCAAAAGTGAAAATTCGAAAACCTGTCCCCTATCGAGGCAACGCAGATCGTGATGAAGGGTTCTCACCGTATCGCGCTTTGGATCGAGCGCCGGGTCGACTAAGGAGCACGCAAAGTCTATGTTTTCATACGTTGCCAAGTCGACGGTCGGCTGCCGGAAGTCCCTTAGGTCTGTTGTTGCGCGACCCGTGTCGGGATTGCGGCAGGAATGACAATGGTAGAGTCCCAGCGTTTGATTGAATGTCAGCATTGCTCCGCATTCAGGATTCGGGCAGTGATCCATCAGGTGCTCGTGGTTCCCGGGATCGAACGTCAGCGGCAAGAGTGACCAGATTGCTTTTTGGTATCCGTTCGACGCGAGAAAGCTCGGTGACACCCGCCGGTGCGGTGCAAGTTGTGAGACAAAAATCGTAGTGCCGAAGAACCTTACAGTTCGAGGACCTTGTCTCACGTACCGGAGAGGTGCGATATCGCTCTCCCCTACTGGCGCTCCGAGATAGTCGGCGAAGGCCGCGTCGTCTTCGACCAGGTCGACAAAATTTCTATGGCTGAAATATGCCTTTTTCCTGCCGAACGCAGCTTGCCACAATCCGGACGGATACTCCTCGCCGTTGCGATCAGTCGCCCTGAGAAATATATCGGGCAGGCCCTCGCCTACTTGCGGCGCGACCGGAAGCGCAATGCGGCGGCCAGCCAGACTGTGCCATCTCTCAGCAACGGCGCCAGACGACGCGACCGGG
>NZ_JABEPH010000282.1:0-8156 GCF_013004495.1 Rhizobium sp. SEMIA 4085 | reverse complement strand
ACCTTGGCATATTCGCCGCGGATATCGTCGATATAGCCTTGGCGCGTATCCGGAGACAGCAGGGACGAGACGACGCCGACGGCGCGGCTTGCATCCGTCACATAGACCGTCTGGCCCTTCGCATAGCCGGGATGGATCTTCACCGCGGTATGAACGCGGCTCGTTGTCGCGCCGCCGATCAGGAGCGGGATATCGAAGCCCTCGCGTTCCATCTCGGCTGCCACATGCACCATCTCGTCGAGCGACGGCGTGATGAGGCCCGAAAGGCCGATGACATCGACTTTTTCGGCCACCGCCGTCTCCAGAATCTTTGTCGCCGGCACCATCACGCCAAGGTCGATGATCTCGTAATTATTGCAGGCAAGCACGACGCCGACGATGTTTTTGCCGATATCATGCACGTCGCCCTTGACCGTCGCCATCAGGATCTTGCCGGCAGTCTTCCTGTCGTCGCCGCCATTGAGGCGCTTTTCCTCTTCCATGTAGGGCAGCAGCACGGCGACTGCCTGCTTCATCACCCGCGCCGACTTGACGACCTGCGGCAGGAACATCTTGCCGGAACCGAACAGATCGCCGACGACGTTCATGCCGGCCATCAGCGGGCCTTCGATGACATGCAGCGGACGTGCCGCCTTCTGGCGTGCCTCTTCGGTATCGGCCTCGATATATTCTGTGATGCCGTTGACCAGAGCGTGTTCAAGACGCTTCTCGACCGTCCACTCGCGCCAGGAAAGATCCTGAACTCGGGCTTCCTTCGTCCCCGCGCCACGGAAACGCTCGGCGACTTCGATTAGGCGCTCGGTACCATCCGGGCGCCGGTTAAGCACGACGACTTCGCAGGCTTCGCGCAGCTGCGGATCGATCTGGTCGTAAAGCGCAAGCTGACCGGCATTGACGATGCCCATGTCCATACCCGCCTGGATGGCGTGGTAGAGGAACACGGCATGCATTGCCTCGCGCACCGGCTCGTTGCCGCGGAACGAGAAAGACAGGTTGGAAACACCGCCGGAAATATGCACCAGCGGCATGCGCTGGCGGATCGTGCGCGTCGCCTCGATGAAATCGACGCCGTAATTGTTGTGTTCCTCGATGCCGGTGGCGACGGCAAAGATGTTCGGATCGAAGATGATGTCCTCTGGCGGAAAACCCGCCTTCTCGGTCAGGAGCTTATAGGCGCGCGTGCAGATATTCACCTTGCGCTCGTAAGAATCCGCCTGTCCCACCTCATCGAAAGCCATGACGACGACGGCCGCACCGTAGCGGTGCAGCAGCTTCGCCTGGGCGAGGAAATTCTCCTCGCCTTCCTTCAACGAGATCGAATTGACGATTGCCTTGCCCTGAACGCACTTAAGGCCCGACTCGATGATCGAAAACTTCGACGAGTCGATCATCACCGGCACCCGGGCAATATCCGGTTCGGCAGCGATCAGGTGCAGGAACTCGACCATCGCCTTTTCGGAGTCGATCAGGCCCTCGTCCATGTTGACGTCGATCACCTGCGCGCCGTTTTCCACCTGATCGCGGGCGACGTCCAAGGCTGCATTGTAGTCGGCGTTGGTGATCAGCTTGCGAAAGCGGGCCGAGCCGGTAACGTTGGTGCGCTCGCCGACGTTGACGAAAGGAATTTCCTTGGTCAGTTCGAAAGGCTCGAGGCCCGACAAAGACATAAAAGGCCGGTGTTCGGGGATCGGCCGCGGCTTGTACTTTGCAACCGTCTCGGCAATCGCGCGGATATGTTCCGGCGTCGAGCCGCAGCAGCCGCCGACGATATTGACGAGGCCCTCACGGGCGAAGCTGTCGATCTGCGCCGCCATCAGCTCCGGCGTCTCGTCGTACTGGCCGAATTCGTTCGGCAACCCAGCATTCGGATAGGCGCAGACGAAGGTGTCGGCAACACCCGCGAGCTCCTGCAGATGCGGACGCATCGCATTGGCGCCGAGCGCGCAGTTGAGGCCGATTGTGAACGGTTTGGCGTGGCGCACCGAGTTCCAGAAGGCCGAAGGCGTCTGTCCGGACAGCGTGCGGCCGGAAAGATCGGTAATCGTGCCCGAGATCATCACCGGCAGGCTGATACCCTTCGCTTCAAACCGCTCCTCACAGGCAAATATTGCTGCCTTGGCATTCAGCGTATCAAAAATGGTCTCGATGAGGATAATGTCCGCGCCACCGTCTATGAGGCCATCGATCTGCTCGCCATAGGCAATGCGAAGCTCGTCGAAGCTGATCGCACGGAAACCCGGATTGTTCACATCCGGCGAAATCGAGGCAGTTCGGTTTGTCGGGCCGATGGCGCCCGCCACGAAACGGCGGCGGCCATCCTCGCGCTCGGCGCGGATCGCCGCGCGGCGCACGATCTCGGCTCCTTCTTTATTAAGCGCGTAGACCTCGCCTTCCATCTGATAATCGGCCTGCGCGATGCGCGTCGAGGAGAAGGTATTGGTTTCGAGAATATCCGCGCCAGCCTTGGCGTATTTATAGTGGATTTCCTCGATCGCATCTGGCTGCGTCAAGATCAGTAGATCGTTATTGCCCTTCTGGTGACAGGCGCAACCGATGAAGCGATCGCCTCGGAACTGGTCCTCATCGTAGGCGAGCCCCTGGATCTGCGTGCCCATGGCGCCGTCAAGAACGAGGATTCGCTCGCTCGCGGCTTTCCGCAAAGCTGCAAAGACTTCGCTGCCGTCGCGTTTTGCCCCTTTGGGGCCGAAAAGATTGTCGAACACGGGCGGACTCCTTGACGTCGTTTAAAGACCAAAGTGACCAAATCACATAAAGATATCTTTATGTCAATATATGCCTGACGTTTCCGGTTTTGCAAGGCTTGGCGGGTGACAGACGAGAACGTGCTCTATATAGGCCTTTCGCAAGGCGTGTGCATGAAATCGGAGGAGTAAAATGGCACCTGCAATCGGCGGCTCCGGGCTCGGAAACTGGAGCGCCCGCGCCTATCACCGCAACTGGCTTCTGACCCAGGCAAGCGGCCTTTTCGATTTCTTCCAGCACAATTCTGTCAATCCCAAGGGCGGTTTTTACGATCTTGACGATCATGGCAGGCCGCTTGATGCCGAGGGACAGGTTCGCAGCATTCATATTGCGTCGCGCGCAGTCCACTGCTTCTCGATCGGCGTCCTTCTCGGCCGTCCGGGTGCCGCCAGCGTCGTCGATCATGGCATGGACTACCTCTGGAACCGCCATCGCGACAAGAAGAATGGCGGATATTTCTGGTCGCTGAACAACAATGGCCCCGTTGATTCCAACAAGCAGGGCTACGGCCACGCCTTCGTGCTGCTGGCTGCGTCCTCAGCGAAAACCATCGGCCATCCGCTGGCCGACGGAATGTTGGCCGACATCACGGAAATCCTGAACACCAAGTTCTGGGAGCCGCAGCATGGCGCCATCTCCGAAGAGTTCACCGCCGACTGGCAGCCGCTCGACGGCGGCGCCTATCGCGGCCAGAACTCCAACATGCACCTGACCGAGGCGCTGATGGCCGCCTTTGAGGCCACCGGCGACAAGGAGTATCTCGCCAAGGCCGAAAGCATCGCCAATCTTGTCATCCTCCACGCGGCCGGTTCCGTCGACTGGCGCGTCGCCGAGCATTTCAGCGCCGATTGGGCTCTCGACAAGAACTACTATCATCCGAACGAAATGTTCCGTCCCGCAGGCACCACTCCCGGCCACTGGCTGGAATGGGCCCGGCTCATCCTGCAGCTGTGGTCACTCGGCGGCAAGCGCCACGCCTGGATGCCGGACGCAGCGAAGGCCCTCTTCGCACAATCCATGGCCCTCGGCTGGGACGACGACAAGGGCGGATTCTTCTACACACTCGATTGGGACGACAAGCCCGCCAAGCGCAACAAGCTCTGGTGGCCCGCCTGCGAGGGCGCCGGCGCCGCCCACTTCCTCAACGAACACCTGCCGAGCGACTTCCACGAGCAAAGCTACCGCAAGATCTGGAATGTCATCGAACGCGCCTTTATCGACCATGAGAACGGCGGCTGGCACGAAGAACTGACGGAAGACCTCGTTCCGTCCCACAGCCTCTTCCCCGGCAAGGGCGATATCTACCACGCGCTACAGGCCTGCCTCATCCCGCTCTTCCCGGCGACCGGCAGCCTGACCAAGGGCATCATCGAGGCTGGCGGGAGGATTTGAGGCAATGGCCGGAGTGGGCTCAGACGCCCACTTCCTGTGCGTGTGGCAGAGATCCAGCAGCGCCATGTCCCATGGCGCGAGAGGCCCATCGAGGCTAGCTGGAAAGAGCGCCGTTCACGGTGCAGACGCGCCGTCGCCAGCACAGGTAAGGTCGCATAAAGTGGCGCTCCGCGGTTAAATTCCTCATCTCAGGCGCAACGTATCCAAATCCTTCGCCAGCATCAGTGACAGCGCCTCCACGACGAGATTGTGGTCGTCGCGCTGCGGCAGGCCTGAAACCGTAACGGCGCCGATGCAGCCGGTTCCCTTGACGTTGATCGGGAAACTGCCGCCATGCGGCGCGTAGTCGGCGCCGGAAAGCCCGTTGTCTTCGACCGTCTTGCCGTCCTTCTGCAGCTTCAGGCCACAGGCATAGCTGCTCTTTAAATAGCGGAATACCATGTTGCGCTTGCGGCGAATCCACTGGACGTTGTCGGGGGTTGCGCCCGGCAGCGCCGCGTAGAAGACCGGCATGGAATGCAGCGTGACGTCGATTGCCACGCCAAGGGCGCGTTCGGTCGCGAGTTCCTGCAAGAGCTTGCCGAGTTGCCAGGCGGTGGTTAGATCGAAGGCGTCGAAGCTCAGCACTTTTTCCTGCTCAGCAATCCGGCCGACATCCTCTTCGATGGTCATAAAGCTCGCTCCTCTTGCGTCGTCGAACGGGCGGAGAACATCCGCATCCGGCGGCAAAAGTAAAGCAGAATCGTGACGATGCCGAAGCTCAGTGCGGCATCGACGACAGCGCGCCTATGATTTCTTCGGGCCGCACGGGCTCGCTGGAGCGCAGCTTCACCGTGCCGTCGCGGTCGAGCAGGACAAGGCCGAATTCACCGGGCTGCGGTCCTTCGAGGTCATCGCGGATTTCATCGGCGTCGAGGTCGTAGGAGCCTTCGAAAAGCGGAAACACCCCGCCACCGGCGATACTGAACACCTCAATATCATCCTCGATGAAACGCAGATGCGAGGTGCGTAGCAACTCGTCCTGAACGGCCGCACGATCATCATCCGCATCCGCAAATATGATGAGCACGCGCTTGGAGCCAATGAATGGTTTGAGACAGTCCGGCGAAACGGGCGCACGCGGCGCCGGACCCATGATTTCGCGTATGATTGATTTTAGCATGGTGCTCACATCCTTCGTGTCTGTCTTCAACGATTGGAAGTGAGACCGGTTCCCTACGAGCGTGACGGGACCGCGCCCTGGCGCGATCCCTCAAAGGCTCATTCGGGCGGCTTGCGCTCTGCAGTGCGGCTGGAGACGGCCATTATATCGGCGCCGCCGTTGGCAAGAAGGCGTTTGCGCACCAGCACGCGCATGACGCGGGCGGCCGTCGAGAAGCTCATCTGATCGAGCGGCCCTTCGCCTTCCCAGGGTTTGGTCAGTCTTTCGGTGACGGCGCCGACAATGTTCATCGGCACGATGTCGTCGCATTCGCGCATCGCTTCGAAGACAAGGCTGATCGGAATGACCCGTCCTTCGAACGTGACAATCGGTTCGGTAAGTTCCGTATCCCATTCCTCGAAGGCATAGAGCGCTTCGCGGAACAATTCCTGAAGGGTGATCGGGGCGTGTCCGTTGTGAAGTGGCGGCAAGGCATTCGTCATGTCTGTCTCCTCTTGTGGATTAAGCCAGTTCCTCCTCATCGGCCGGGATCGAAGCAGGACACACAGAACTCCAGGGTTCCCTCCGGACCGAATAACACGATCGATTTTATAGTGTAACACTCGCGTGATAAAGCGATTTATGCCCACCGGGCTGCCGACACGCCTGCGGAAAGGGATAAGCCGCTGATATCGCTCAAGAACATCAACGGCTTTTTTTCACTTTGAAGTGGAGAATTGAGGCTACTGCTCGAGTGCGAAGGTGACGTTGACGGTAACATTATAGGCGTTTTCGCCGCCCTGAACCGGCACAGCAGCGTCACTTGCCTCCTTCATCATCGCCGCGCGGTAGACCGGCTGCGGCAGCGGCCGAACGCTGTTTTCGCTGATTTCGATGATGCGGCCGAGCTTCACACCGGCAGCCTCCGTCAGCGTCTTCGCCTTCTTGATCGCTGCCGCGACGGCATCCTTGCGGGCCGCCTCGATTGCCGCGTTCGGCTTGTCGTTGGTGAACTGGATGTCGCCGCCCTGGTTGACGCCGAGCGTCACGGCCTGGTCGATGATGCCACCCAGTTCGCCAAGATCGCGCACGCGCACCGTCAGCCCGTTGGAAACCTGATAGCTGATCAGTTCCGGCGGCTTCGGCTGGCCGTCGTTGTTCTGCGGATAGTTATACTGCGGCTGCACAGAAAAGCCCGAGGTCTGCAGGTCCTTGTCGGCAATCCCGCCCTTCTTCAGCGCTGCCAGCACCCCAGCCATCGCCTTGTTGTTCTCGTCGAGCGCCTCGCGCGCCGTCTTCGCCTGCTTGACGACGGCAAGGTTGAGCACCGCCATGTCCGGGGCCAGCGCCGATTCCCCCTCGCCCGAGACCATGATCACCGCCTCGCGCGGCTTCGTTTCGTCGGCAGCCGAAGCCGAAGCCCCGGCAAGCGCGGCAGGCATGCCGATCAGCATGCCGAAAGCCACGTTTCTGATAGTCCGTAGCGCCATTTTTTCACTCCTTGGTTGTCGCCATCCCGCCTCACTCTTTGACGATTGATTGTGAAGCTATTGCGGCAGCGTCTTGTCGCTGCATCCGAATTGCGTTAGAGCGAAATCGCACCGGGGAGCCATTGCCCCGCTGCCCGCGCGGCAAAGCCGCGTGAGGGCCTGTAGCTCAATGGTTAGAGCCGGCGGCTCATAACCGCTTGGTTGGGGGTTCGAGTCCCTCCGGGCCCACCATAATTTTCAACAAGCCGTTGATTTTACTTCTCATTTTCCTTTTTTCTGTCCCACTTTTCAAAGTTGGCCTCCGAAAGTGGGACATTTTTGTTCTCGTTTTGGTCGGGCATCAAGAGCTTTTCGGCGTAGCCTGAGAGCTTCTTGCGGCGAGCCGCACGAGTAAAAAGATCAGCCTGCTGACTCGTCGTCCAACCGAAGATCGCTTTGAGCTGGTCGATGGTCGCTCCGTTTTCGGCGGCGATTGAAGCCCCCGCTTCTCGCAAGCCATGCGCCGAGCAATGGAAAAGGCCAGCCTCGTCGCACCATTTGGCGCATCTTATTTCCCAATCCTTTGTCGGAGAACGGCTTGCTGTATTCAGTGACTAAGAACGTGTGTCGACTAGTCGGCACATGTGCGAGTTCGCCCGACAGATTAGGCAGTACCGGAATATTGACATCCACGCGGCTTGCCAGGCGTAGTCCCCGGCTGGTGACAAGCCTCGTATTGCTCTGTCTCCTCAAGCGTCCATGTGTGAAACCCGTCGCCGGACTTAAGCCGCTTGATGCCGTTACAGGGATGCGTCTTTGCCTCGCCAACCTCAATTGCCCCAGCGAAAAGAGCGCTGATTGCCTTCACTATTTTGTTGGCCGCGCCGGGAGCATCTATGCGGGTGTCTCGGATCGCAGCCACCTGCTTGCGCTCAAGATGCTCAAAGGGCTTGTCGCCGTGCTTGATGCAGATTGCAGCTGGCACTGGATGCATAGCGGGGAGGTCATTGCCCGTACTCTGACCGACCAAGACACAGGCGATGCTTTTCAGGTGGACCCACTGCTCGGCCAGATCGGCGGTCCGACCGGACAGTTCACTGCCGACGACGCCTATGGCGGAAAGCCAACCTACGATGCCGTCATCAACCACAGCGCTGCTGCCCATCCGACGAGGCCCCCCACCTGTGGGACACGGACCGCCGCGAACGTCGTCGGATTGGAGATGAAGAAGGTGCTTCAGAAATTGAACCGCACGCCGACGACATTTGCACTGGAGCCGCCGTGCATGTCGCCGAGCGTCCCCCAGGCTCCGGACCGGTGATGTATCCGCCAGAAGCAATCGACGTCGGGCATGGCGTTGCAGGTAAGGCTCAACTCGGGGCCGAGAGCGA
>NZ_JABEPH010000281.1:0-8161 GCF_013004495.1 Rhizobium sp. SEMIA 4085 | reverse complement strand
TCCTCTCCCCCCTGCGCCTGGCCTCTCCTCCGCCTCCTGCTTACCGCTCCGTCACTGCCACGCCCCAATCTCCACCCTACTTTCCTCCTCCTCTCCTATGCCGCTAGCTCCGCTACATCGCTTCGCCTTGCCCTTCTTGTCGGGCGCTATATCTTTGCCGGCATGACGCGGTCGCTCGGCGTAAGCGAGCGTCTTCGCCAGATGCTGGGTGCCGCGGTCCTGGCCGGCGTTGCCGTCATTGCGCTCGGTCTCGATACGGGCCTCCTGGCACGGCTTTCCTATACCAGCACAGCCGCCTTCGAACAGACCGTGCTTGACCAACTGCACAAGAGGCCCGCGGCGAACTCGTCCGTAGAAGCTGCCGATCGTGGCGCGACGGCTGCCATCGCTGACAGGAACCGACCATTTCGCAGCAGCCTGCCTATCGAAGGTGGTTCGCCGTCTTTAAATGGCGCCGTCGAATGGCTGAACTCGCCGCCGCTGACGACTGAACAGCTGCGCGGCAAGGTCGTCCTCGTCGATTTCTGGACCTACTCGTGCATCAACTGCATTCGCACCGTGCCTTACGTCCGTGCCTGGTCGGAAAAATATAAGGATCAGGGCCTGGTCGTGATCGGCGTGCACGCCCCCGAATTCGCTTTCGAGAAAAAGATCGACAACGTCAAAAAGGCGGTCGAGTATTTTAAGATCGGCTATCCGGTTGCGATCGACAATGACTACAAGATCTGGCGCGCCTTCGAGAACAGCTACTGGCCAGCGCATTATCTGATCGATGCAAAGGGCAATATCCGCTACCACCACTTCGGCGAAGGCAACTACCGCCAGACCGAGCAGGCGATCCAGGACCTTCTGCGCGAAGCCGGCAGCGAGATGCCCTCGACTGCGCCAGTGACCCCGGACGCCAAAGGAGCCGAGGCCAGCCCGGACCTCAAGAACGTCCGTTCGGGCGAAACCTATCTCGGATACAAACGCGCCACCAGCTTCGCCTCTCCGGAGAACCTCCGTGCCGACGCCGCCAACGCGTATTCTATCGACAAACCGGGCCTGAATGAATGGGGCCTCTCCGGAACCTGGACGGTTGGCGCTGAGCAGGCCGTCCTGAACCAGCCGGATGGTAGCATCGTCTACCGATTCAGCGCCCGCGACCTGCATCTGGTTCTCGGACCCAGTGCTGCCGGCAAGCCGGTCCGCTTCCAGGTGACGATCGACGGCAAGGCTCCCGGACCAAACCATGGCGCAGATACCGACGCCGACGGCCAGGGCACGGTGATGTCCACCAGGCTCTACCAACTCGTCCGCCAGTCCGGCGACGTGAACGAACGGACGTTCGAAATCCGTTTCCTCGATCCAGGCGTCGAAGCCTACGCCTTCACCTTCGGCTGAAACTTCATCTCCCTTACCAAAACAACCCACAACAGACAGGAGTCAAACCCATGAACCGCCACTACATCTCGACCCTAGCACTCGCCTTCGCCACGAGCGTGATTGCCTTCGCGGCACAGGCCGCCGACGTGAAAAACATCGTTATCGTCCATGGTGCGCTCGCCGATGGTTCGGGCTGGCGCAAGGCATCTGATATCCTCGTCGAGCGAGGCTTCAATGTCACGATTGTTCAGGAGCCGATCACGTCGCTTGCCGACGATATCGCCGCAACCAATCGGGTGCTCGACCTGCAGGACGGCCCAACGCTTCTCGTCGGTCATAGCTATGGCGGCATGGTGATCACCGAAGCTGGCCACAGTCCCATTGTCGCTGGTCTCGTGTATGTCGCAGCCTTCCAGCCGGACCGTGGCGAAAGCCTCCTCAGCCTCGCAAGTTCCAAGCCGGCCGGCGGCATGAATATTCGCGAAACGAAGGATGGCAAATATGTCTATCTCGACCCCGCCGCGTTCGCGAATGACTTCGCCGCGGACCTGCCGAAAGACGACGCAGCGTTTCTGGCGAGATCTCAGGTCTACGCCTCGAAGGAAGCGTTTTCCGCCAAGGTCGGGGATCCCGCTTGGAAGATAAAGCAGAGCTGGTCAATTGTTGCTTCCGAAGACCGCTCAATCAATCCTGAACTGGAACGCGAAATGGCTAAGCGCGCGGGCAGCGTGGTTACCGAGATCAAGGCAAGCCACGCCGTGTTCGCGTCGCAAGCCGAGAAGGTTGCCGACGTCATCGAAACAGCGGCGCGGCAAGTTGGTGCAAAGAGCAGGTAGGCGCATCCCCGCACCCACGATCTCCTTCACAAGTATCCTGAAAGGACACAGGCATGAAACCGATCAACGCATTTGTCGCAACCCTCCTGTTTCTCAGCAGCGGAATGACGCCGTTGCAGGCGTTCGCTGATGAACCCCTGCTACGCACGGATCTCATCAAGAGCGATATCGACGTGCCCGCCCACGAAGTTGTGCAGGTCCGTGTCGACTTTCTCCCGGGTGTTCTGGCCGCCAGGCATTCTCACCCCGGTGAAGAGATAGCCTACGTGATCGAAGGGGCGCTTGAGTATAAATTAGACGGACGCGAGCCGGTCACCCTTTCCGCAGGTCAATCACTCTTCATTCCGACCGGCGTTGCTCATTCGGCGCAAAATGTAGGCACTGGCAAAGCCTCGGAGCTTGCCACCTATATCGTCAAGAAAGGCCAGACTCTGGTCGTACCGTCAAAATAACGACTTATCCGCAACATGCGCAGGGAGCAGTGGCGCTGCCTGCGCATGTCGGCACTGTCCAAGACACGACAGCTATCGCCGCTCGGCATTGCCAGAACACACTTCGCCAAAAATGACGTCTGGGTCGGCAGGATAAGATTTGCCTCAGCGAGGCCGTACCGCTCTTAACCCCTTCGCGAGCACATTCGATCAAGCAAACAAGTCGATCCCTAGCCCTACAGTCGCCTGATCCGGATGCCTGCAGAGCCGCAGTGTTCACCATACTGTCAAGTCCCTGATACAAAATGGCTTTTGCGACCGATGTGTAGAGCGGGCTCACGATCACGACGCTACGCTCTGATACACTTCCGGCAAATTTTCAAAACATGCTGGATACGTCCGCCCTCTAGCCTGCTCTCCGTCACCAACAGGCAAAACAACGGAGAGTATCTTATGACTAGAACTGAAATCGCCTCTATTCGAGTCCATTTCGCTGGCCGCCTGATTGCAGTTGCGGTTGGCTCCCTCATGCTCGTTCCTGCGGGATACGTCCTCCCGGCAATCGCCGCCGATGCCATTTCGGCCACGTCGGCAAAGAGTACCAGCTCGGATGAGAGTATCCGTCCGTTCCATATTAACGTCCCACAATCTCAACTCGATGATTTACGCAAGCGCATTTCCGAGACACGCTGGCCCGACAGGGAAACCGTCGATGATTCCTCGCAAGGTATTCAACTGGCGCAAGTTCAGGAACTGGTTCGCTATTGGGGCACTGATTACAACTGGCGTAAAGCCGAGGCGCAGCTCAATTCATTGCCGGAATTCATCACAACGATCGATGGGGTCGAGATCCAGTTCATCCATGTTCGCTCCCGTCACCCCAACGCCCTCCCCGTGGTTCTCACTCACGGCTGGCCCGGTTCAACATTCGAGTTCATTAAGTCCATCGGCCCTCTTACCGATCCCACAGGTTACGGCGGCCGCGCCGAGGATGCATTTGATGTTGTCATCCCTTCCATCCCCGGCTACGGCTTTTCTGGGAAGCCGACGGATTTGGGCTGGGGTCCTGATCGCACTGCACGGGCTTGGGACACCCTCATGAAGAGGCTCGGATATGAGCATTACGTTTCCCAGGGTGGGGATCATGGCTCGGTAGTATCCGATGCGCTGGCTCGCCAGGCACCAAAGGGTTTGCGTGCGATACATCTCAATATGCCCGCAACGGTTCCAGGCGAACTGATTAGAGCGATCAATAGCGGCGACCCCGCCCCGTCTGACCTGAAGACATCAGAACGCGAAGCCTTCCAGTCGCTTAGCACATTTTTTGGACGCAATGCCGCGTACGGTGCGATGATGGTGACCCGCCCGCAGACCATTGGCTACTCGCTGTCAGACTCGCCCGCGGGTCTTGCCGCATGGATGTACGAAAAATTTGCCCAGTGGAGCGACAGTGATGGCGTCCCTGAGCGTGTCCTGTCCAAGGACGAGATGCTCGATGACATCACTTTGTACTGGCTGACGAACACCGGAGCGTCATCCTCTCGTTTCTATTGGGAAAACAACAACAACAACTTCAGCGCCGAGGCGCAAAGGACCAAAGAAATCAAAATACCGGTTGCCATTTCCGTATTTCCTAAGGAAATCTACAAGGCACCTGAGAGCTGGAGCAAGCAAGCGTATCCGACTTTGTACTACTATAATCAGGTAGCGAAAGGTGGACATTTTGCTGCGTGGGAACAGCCCCGGCTCTTTGCGGAAGAGTTGCGCGCAGCGTTCAAGTCTGTCCGATAATATCAGCTAACACGTAGTAATCGCGGCCCCCCTCATTTCGGGCCGCGAACATGTATGCGGCTCATTCGGATTCTTGAGCTGCCGCGCCGCGCCTCGAGCAATGTGCTGTTTGTCACATTCGCTGGCTTGATGAAATCTTCCGGTCTAGGAGCGGCAATCGAACTTCGATGGGGACATACCGGTGATCAACGACAGAAGTGGTCGTCTTGCCTGATTTGGGCTTACGACAGCGATCGGGCCCAGGCCGGCTATTTTTATCACCTATATTTGTAATGCGATGCGCCTCTCTCCTGCTTCAAGCACGCGATGACCAACTTGCCCGCCTCGAGCCACTTCGTTGCCAGGATCATGCCTGATCCCAGTAATTTCAGCGAAGTCGATCGAGATACTTGGCGCGGAACACGAACACGTCGCCACAATACCAAGCGCCACCAGAGCATTCATGCCGCGCCGAAAGTCGATAGGCTGCAGTCGCTACCATGATCTTCACGCCATTCGGCGAAAGTGCAACATCGGCGTCCCCGCAACGCCGCCACCCTCGCCTGCGCCAACTCGGGCGCGACCAGGCTTTCGCCGATCGTCAAGAAGTCAGCCCGGCCTCGCGCCGCCAATCCGCGGTTGACGCCCCAGCGTCGGGCGATGACCGAGCTGTTCACGTCGCGGACAAGTCTCCGCCTCGCTTAATACCAGCGCCCTCGGCCGTACCAGCCGCCGCCAAGCAGAACAACGATCAGAACTATGATGAGAAGTGTGGTGATATCCATTTACGTCTCCTAGGAGTGCCCGGTACGGTGTATTTACTCGTAGATACACTCCGACATCACTCAACGTTTAGCGCTGGGTCATGTTCCATTTGATCGAGGTGATTACCGCTGGCGTGAGATCATTCTCTAGACACAAACAAAATTCACGAACGCAGCCCGTGATGATCGCTCCACGACCCCACAATGATGCGGAACGTAAGTGGGGGAGGAGGCCGCAAGATTGGTGATCTAGAATTGTTTTAAACGGCTTTTGTAATAGCAGCGCAGTCCAACATTATCACGGCGAAGGTCATTCCATTGCCGTCATAAACGCTGGTACTTGTTGTTCGAAGAATTTCGAAAACGATGCGATGCGCGGGGGCAGCGCTTGATAGGGCGGATAGTAGAGCGTCAGCCACAAATCCGGCGGCGACCAGTTCTGCAGGACGTGGACTAGCCGTCCGGTGCGCAGTTGTTCGGCTACGTGGAACTTCGGCAGCATGGCGACACCCGCCCCGTCGGCAGCCATGCTTGCGAGGACTTCGCCGCTGTTGGCGCTAAACGCGCGGCCTGCTGAGATGTTGGTACTGCCACTGCCGTCCGACAACGCCCAGTTCTCCCGCTTGCTCTCGCCGCTGTATGCAAGGCAGTCGTCAGGGGTCAATTCGCTGGGATGCTTCATGTTTACGAATCGGCTCCCTGGAGCGGCGACGAGGATACGGCGCACGAAACTGATCTTCCGCCAGATTGTGAACTTGTCGGACGGTGCAGCCGAGATGCGGATAGCGAGGTCGTAGTCATCGTCGATGATGTTCACGAGACCGTCCGCGAGGGAGATTTCAAAGCTGATCTTGGGAAATCGCTCCTGGAAGCTTGAAAGGATGGGAGGAAGCACCTGCTGGCCGAACCAGGTCGGCGCGCTGATCCGCAGCCGACCGTGATCGGCCTTGTGCGTGTTCATCACGTCCTTGCGGGCATTCTCCAGCGCAGCCATCGCCGGCTGGATTTGCGCAGCGTAGATCGCCCCCTCGGTCGTCAGCGACACCTGACGCGTGGTTCGGACAAAGAGCTGCACCCCAAGGTCTTCCTCCAAGGCGGCGATCGCTCTGGTGACCGCTGCGGGCGTCATGTCGAGTTCGCGCGCGACTTGCGCAAAGTTGCGCTTCTCGGCAGCCAGAAGAAAGGTCCTCAGAGCCTTATAGTCGTTCATCTATTATTTCATCCTGCGCAATTCACTCGCAAGTTTTATTGCAATTCCGACCGCTGATCAACTGGCGTAGGTTTTTAATCACACCACACGAACAGCGCAGCTGCGGAAAGACAAGCATCATGATCAGGGACATCAAGGGACTGCATCACATCACGTCCATGGCATCGGAAGCCCGCCGGAACAACGCCTTCTTCACTGAGACCCTCGGCATGCGCAGGGTCAAGAAGACCGTGAACTTTGATGACCCGACTGTCTATCACCTCTACTACGGCAATGAAAATGGCACTCCTGGCACGGTCGTGACCTACTTTCCATTCCCTGACGCGATGCGCGGCCGGGCCGGCGTTGGCGAAGTCAGCGAGACACAGTTCGCCGTCCCGGAAGGCTCGCTCTCCTTCTGGCAGGATCGCCTGAGCGCGAAAGATACGAATCTCCTCGAAGCAGATAAAATCTTCGGCGCCAACCGCCTGCGCTTTATCGGTCCGGATGGTGAAGGCCTTGCCCTGATCGAAACGGCCGGCGACGTCCGTACAGCGTGGAGTGGTGCCGGAATTGATGACAGCTTCGCCATCCGGGGCTTCTCCGGGGCACGGTTTCGTCTCCACGACACGGCTGCCACCACCGAGCTTCTCGAGTTCATGGGCTACCAGCGCACTGAGACCGAAGGTGCCGTCACCCGGTTCGTTATCCCCGGCGGCAATGGTGCCGACACGATCGACCTTGAGGCCCTTCCACAAACGCCTTTCGCAAGGCAGGGCGCGGGTTCGGTTCACCACATCGCCTTCGCTGTCGAGAATCGCGCAAAACAGCTTGAAGTCCGCAAGGCCCTGATGGACACCGGTTACCAGGTCACCCCGGTCATCGACCGCGACTACTTCTGGGCGATCTACTTCCGCACCCCCGGCGGCGTGCTGTTCGAAATTGCCACCAACGAACCCGGTTTCAACCGCGACGAAGACACAGCGCACCTTGGGGAGGCTCTGAAGTTACCGGGCCGCTACGAGCCCTACCGTGCCCAAATCGAGGCCGAGCTTGCGCCACTTGCGGCCTAATGTTCCAGCCAGGTCGCTTTCCGACAATCCAGCGTCCCAACGTTCAAGACGCGCAGCGACCCCTGCCCCATTGCTATCTTCAATCCAACTAGAAGGAAAACACGAGATGTCTAACAAGCTTCAGGTCCTGACCCCGCAGAACAGCCAGATCATCTTCATCGACCAGCAGCCCCAGATGGCCTTCGGCGTCCAGTCGATCGATCGCCAGACTTTGAAGAACAACGTCGTGGGCCTTGCCAAAGCAGCCAGGATCTTCAACATCCCGACCACGATCACCACCGTCGAGACCGACTCTTTCTCGGGCAACACCTTTCCCGAACTGCTCGCCGTGGTCCCCGACAACGACATTCTCGAGCGCACCTCGATGAACTCCTGGGACGATCAGAACGTCCGCGATGCACTTGCCAAGAACGCCGCCAACGGCCGCAAGAAGATCGTCGTCGCTGGTCTCTGGACCGAGGTCTGCAACACGACGTTCGCCCTCTCCTGCATGAACGATACCGACTATGAAATCTACATGGTCGCGGATGCCTCCGGCGGCACGTCTGTCGACGCGCACAAATACGCCATGGACCGCATGGTGCAGGCGGGGGGCGGTCCCGGCACCCGGGCACAGGGCCTGGCGGGAAGGGGGAGCGGGCGTGCCCGCCAGGAAAGCCACGCGGGGGGGTACACCCTCGGGGGCGGGGCGTACGGGGGCTGACGGGCAGGCACCGATATTGGCAGTCCCCAC
>NZ_JABEPH010000280.1:0-8187 GCF_013004495.1 Rhizobium sp. SEMIA 4085 | reverse complement strand
AAACCGCCCAGAACGGTATGCCGGACAGGAAATTCGCGGTGCCATCGACGGGATCGATCAACCAATGGTCCCCTTGGGCATCGCCAGGTTGCTCCTCGCCGACAATGGCGTCGGTGGGGAACTGTGCATGAATGAGCCGGCGGGCGAGGCTTTCGGCCTCGCGGTCGACGGCGCTGACGTAGTCTGCCTCGCCCTTGGTCTCGATGGCGATTTGCGCAAGACTGCGAAAGCGCAGTAGCGCGAAAGCCCCAACCTTGGCAGTGACGTCCCGAAGCAAGCCCAGCCGCGTTTCGAGATCGTAGTTCAATTTGCTGCCTTACCTCTCGCTGCTGCGATCATCTCTTCAAGCCGCACAGCGATCGTGTGTGCCTGTTGATAGTAGGAAGCCTCCGCCAGGACGTAACGATCCATTGGGGTCTCGAAGTTGAGCGGCGTAGCGTAATTGGTCGCCGCGATGGCTTTCGT
Organism: Rhizobium sp. SEMIA 4085; assembly: GCF_013004495.1. NCBI lineage: Bacteria > Pseudomonadati > Pseudomonadota > Alphaproteobacteria > Hyphomicrobiales > Rhizobiaceae > Rhizobium > Rhizobium sp. SEMIA 4085. The sequence goes on along the minus strand of NZ_JABEPH010000280.1, from coordinate 7,722 downwards.
GATAGCGTTCCAGTCCAGCCGGCCGTCAAAAGGCAGCAGATGGTCGTCCATCGCGCCGAAATTGTCGTGAATGTGCGTCGCCAGCAGCCGGTCGCCATAAAGCTCCAGCACGGACACCTTGCCTGGTTCGATCAGTTCCCAATGACCGCTGTCGTAGCAGAGACCCATGAAGTTGGATTTGTAGCGGTCAAACAGCCGGGCATAGAGTTTGAGATAGTTCTGAGCACTTGCCTTGACCAGCGTTTCGACGGCGATCTGCACTTTGCGTTCGAGGCAATAGGCTTCGACGTCGTCGAGCGAGCGGTACAGCGGCTCAAAGAACGACTGCTCGGCTCCGGTGTTGCGGAACGTGTCGTCGGTGATGTCGACGTGGAGCACGACGTTCGGGGCGCCCAAGGCGGCGGCCAGGTCAACGCGGTTCTTCAAGAGCTCGACGCCGCTCTGACGCTGCCATTCGTGCGGGGAGAGGATGTTCTTGCGCGTCTCAATGGCAAACGGCGCCGGCCCAGCATGAGCTAGCTCGCTTATGGGGTTGACGCCGTTGCTGGCGTGAACGGAATGAGTTTTCAGGCCGGCCTCGGCGATGATGCACCGGGTGAACTCAATTTCGGCGTCCGCAAGCAAGTAGGAGCTGCCGGAATCAGGGTTCCAGTTGATATGCGTGAAGCCGGCTTCCCGGATCAGCTCGAGCGACTGGCGGACGCCCTCGTCGTACCAGCGTTCATGCTTGGGCCAGTGCCAGACGGTGATGCAAGTATCCATTTGCGTGTCCATTCAGAGGTTGCTTGATTCCGGGGTGCGGCCGAGGCTGAGGCGCTCGGCGATGAGGATGACGGCCAGCGAGAAGGCCATGATCAGCGTCACGTAGGCGAGGCTGATGGCGGCCTGGTCGGGATCGGCCGAAACCGCGCCGTCGACGATGGCGATCGGCAGCGGCCTGTTGTTGACGTTGTAAAGGAAGGCCGAGAGCGGATACTCGGCCATCAGATTGTTGAACTTCATGCCGGCGACAAGGATGGCGGTCGGCGCCACGAGCGGCAGAACAACCCGGCGGAAACGATAGGAGCCGGAGGCACCCATTGCGCGGGCCGCTTCTTCAAAGGCCGGATCGATCCCGATGAACGCCGAGCGCATGAAACGGACCATGAGCGGCAGGCTGAAGATCACGTAGCCGATCGGCAGAAGCCAATAGCTGCCGAGTAGCACCACATTGCCGACGAGCGGATTGGGCGCGTCGAAAGCGGCGATCAATCCAACTGCAAGCAGGATGGTGGGGATGATCCAGGGCAGAAAGAAGCTGATGTCCAAGGCTCGCGTCAACCAGCTGCGCTGGCGCACCATGACCGGCACGGCAAAGAGAGTGATGGCGAGAGCCACAGCGACCGCGACCGAGCCCATGAGCATCGAATTGAAGAACGGAACGAAAGCCGTGCCGCCGCCGAGCACCCGGGCGTAGTTGGCCAAGGTGAATGTGGAAGGCAATATCTCGATGCCGATGCTCGAAGCGGGAGCGAAGGAGAACAGCACGATGAGCGCGACCGGCACCAGGTAGACCGCTGCCAGCAAATAGGCCAGCGCGTGCATCACAATCCGCATGAGCGGATTGCGGATTTGACGCAGCTGGATGCGGGCCGTGGTTTTCGTGCCGGCGGTATAGGCGCCTTTGGCCTCGACATACTGTGAGAGCAGTATGAGCCCCATGAGCACGATGCCCATCAACAGCGCCAGCAACGCCGCCATGTCGGGCCTGCGCAGGCTGTTCAGTGTCAAGACCATCTGACTTAGCATGTGGAAGTCCCGGCCGCCCAGCACCTGGGGAGCCGCAAAGGAGCCTGCGGCCGTACTGAGCGTAAGCAGCGTGACGGCAAGCAAGGTCGGCATGATGACCGGCAGCACGACACGCAGAAGGATCGTCAGCTCCGACGCGCCCATGCTGCGGGCCGCCTCGATTGTCGAATAGTCGATACGGCGCATGGCGGCGCGTAGAAACAGGAAGTGGAAGCTGGTCATAAGGAAAGTGTGGGCAAAGAGAACGCCGATCCAGCCGATGAACCAATCACGCGGTATCGACGGGAAGAGTGCCGTCAGGCCGGCGGTGATGGCGCCGCCAGGGCCATAGGTGAAGTTGTAGCCGGCGGCCGCAACGACACCGCCAAACACCAATGGCGTAGAGAAGGCAACTTTTAGAAATCCACGTCCGCGGACACGGAAATATTCGAGCACCGCCACCTGAAACATCCCGACGATCGTGCCGGTGACGATCGTGATCCCCGTCATCCAGGCGGTGTTCCAGAGTGCGGCGCGGACGCGGCGTGAGCGAGCAAGCTCCGCAATAGCATCGAGGATTGCCAGCCCGCCATGCCTGAACAGCGCGGCGTGCAAGGCTGCAACCATTGGAACGAGCAGGAAGGTCAGTACGGCCCAGGCGATGACGATTAAGCCGAAACAGTAGAAAAGGCGGTCGAAGCCAGCGGTGCGGGTCATGGGATCGCCTCCGCAAATATATGCGCCGCACCAGGGCGGACAGCGAGCGGGACGGTGCTTCCGGGATCCGGAAGCGGGTCGCCGATCAGCATCGCCGAAAGGGCATGGCCCTCAACATCGAGATCGATGCGGCTGTACGCCCCAAGGAATTCGACGTGCTTCACCCGCGCCGGAATGCCGGCGGTGGCCGAAAGCATCACATCTTCTAGGCGCACGAAGCTGCGGCCTTTGATTTCGCTGCCCAGGAGGCGAGCCGCCAATTGGGGAGCAAGCTCATTGGAGACGCCGATGAACTCGCAAATGAATGGCGTTGCCGGCTTGCGGTAGAGGGTACGGCCGTCGCCGATCTGCTCGATCTTGCCGTGATTGAGCACCACGATGACGTCCGACATGGTCAGGGCGTCCTCCTGGTCGTGGGTGACGAAGATGGCGGTAAAGCCCAGTTCCGTCTGCAGGCGCTTGATCTCTTGGCGCATCGAGGCGCGGACCTTGGCGTCGAGATTCGACAAGGGTTCGTCGAAGAGCAGCACGCGCGATCCGGTCACGAGCGCGCGGGCAATTGCCACGCGCTGTTGCTGTCCGCCCGACATGCTTGCCGGCTTCTTGTCCAACTGGTCGGTGATCCGGGCCATCGCGGCGACCTCATGCACGCGCTTTTCGATCTCCGCCTTCGGCTTCTTTGCGACGCGCAGAGCAAATGCGATGTTCTCGAACGCCGTCATCGTTGGAAACAGTGCGTAGTTCTGGAAGACGATACCGACGTTGCGGCGCTCGGGGGGAAAGGTGGTGATATCGCGCCCCTCAAGGGCGACCCTCCCGCCTAAGGCCGGGAGCAACCCGGCAATGGTGCGCAGCACGGTGGATTTGCCGCTGCCTGACGGGCCGAGGAGCGAGACAAACGCACCATCGGCAACGTCGAGGTTCAGATCATGGACAACGGTCATGCCAGGGAAGCCGACGTCGAGATTTTGCAGAGACAGAACGCTGTCAGCCATGGTTAGACCTCCAATTCATTTCAGGTCTTGCCGCTGACTAGCGGATTTCAAGCTCGATCTTCTGCAGCCATCCGTCGAGCTTGGGAGCGATTGCATCCCAGTCGATCGGCTGCGCCTTCACGAGTTTGGCGTTCTCCTGCACGACGGGCGGCGACTTGGCCAACGCTTCCGGCAAGACGGGCACCTGCCCGAACTTGGCGGCGTAGACGGCCATCACGTCGGGCGACCCCCACCAATCAACGAAGGCCTTGGCCTCAACGAGCTGGTCGGTCCCGGCCAGGATCGCCACGCCTTCGGAAATGACAGGCGTGCCGCCGTCGGTGTCGATCACCTTGACCTTGGCGCCCAGGTCTTTGGCCAGCTTGAAGGTGCCGCCGAGCCAATTCAGATCGATCGAGGCGCGACCGGATTTGAACGCCTCGGTCTGCGAATCCGCGTCGTTGGCGACGATGGCGTTGGCGTAAAGCTTGCTCAGGAAATCCCAGCCTTCGTCGGACACCTCGCCGTTGGCGTCGAGGAACCGGACGAGGATGCCGGCAAGATACATGCGCGTCGTTTGCCCCGCAGTGGCGCCGATGACGTATTTGCCTTGGTATTCGTCCTTGGTAAGATCCAGCCAGCTCTTCGGCGCCTCTGCATCCGGCAGCCGGTCCGGGTAATAGGCGAGCACAATCGGTGTCTGCCAGAACTTGTGGACCATGCCTTCTGCGTCTTTATATCGCGCCGGAAGGTCCTTCGCCCAGGCTGGAGCATAGGGTTGGAAGAGGCCTTCATTCTTCAGCAAGGCCATCGAGGTGTCCACCATACCGAGGACGACGTCGGCTTGGGGGTTGTTCTTCTCCGCCAGCAGGCGATCGAAGAGCTCGCCGCCACCCGCATTCAGCAGCTTTATGTCATGGCCCGCGGCCTTGGCCTGTTCGGCAATCCAGTCCGCGCGTTCGCCGCCTTGAGGGCTGTAGATGGTCAGTGCGTCGGCCAGTGCCGGAAAAGCCGTGGCGAGCGCGATAGCCGCAGATGCAAGAGCGAGTGACAGTTTCATGATGTTCTCCCAGGTTTTGAGGACACGCTCCCTCTTACGTGGGCTCTGTGTCACTTTAATTACATTGCGCAATTTAATATTCTTTGCAATAGCTTTTCCGGACCCATGAATCGAATGCCAGGACTGCGCCATGCCTGCACTGCCGGAACTTTCCCTCAACGAACGACGGCTCGTCGAACTGATATTCAAGAACAGGGGAGTGGCGCGTGTCGACCTGGCGCAGCTGTCCGGCATGACAGGTGCCTCGGTGACGCGCCTGATCGGGGGGTTGCTGGATCTCGGCCTGGTTTCGGAGGAGCCAAATCGAAGCGGCGCACAAGGTCAACCACGTCGGTTATTGCAGCTGCAGGCCAGTCGCTTTTTCGCAGCCGGGGTCACCTTCTCGGTAGCGCGCATGGAGGTCGTCATCATCGACCTTGGCGGCTCGATCCTGGCAACGAGGACCGTGGAGGTGAGGACCGGCAGGCCGGAGGAAGTGGCGGAAGCGGCTCAGGCTGCCGTCGATGAAATGCTCGCTGCGTTGTCCGTCCAGAAAGGCGATCTTATCGGCATTGGCGTTTCCGTCCCTGGAAACTTCGGCACCGCCTCAAACCTATTGAAAGCGCACCCCTTCTTTCCCGCTTTTGAAGACGGCCGGGCAATGGAAGCGTTTCGTGACGCCTTCGACACTGCGTGCCATGTCGAAAACGACGGCACTGCCGCGGCACTCGGCGAATACGTGTTTGCAAGTGACAACGCCGCCGATGATCCTCTGTTCTTCATTCACATCGGGCATGGCGTTGGTGGCGGCGCCGTGATCGACGGCAGACCGTATCGCGGCGCAAATGGCAATGCCTGCTTGCCCGGCGTACTCTACCCCTATGATCAGCCGCGGCCCTCAGGGCAGGACCTTCTCGCGACGCTGAAGGCGGCCGGTTTCCCTCTTCGAGATTTCGAGGACATGAGCGCAATGCCGGCGGCGGCTGATACCGTCGTGAGCGAATGGATCACGCGCGCCGGCGCGCAGCTTCGGCAAGCTGTACGCACAGCAACGGCCTTTTTCGATCCGGCACGCATCGTCATCGGCGGGCGCTTGCCTAGCGATCTTAACGTGCGGCTCGTCGAAACGATCCTCTCCGAGACGATCGAAGGACCATCCCGAGGTCTGCCAATCGCTCCGGTTTTCGCATCACATCTTGGCGTCCAGGCCGGCGCGGTGGGTGCCGGCTGCGCTCCATTCTTCAGGGCTTTTTTTACGGGTGCCGTCGCCGATGGTGGAAGCGCCCACCTTAACGGTAGACGGCCGGTTTTTCGGACTCCCGCCGCATAGTTCGATGCAACGCGCAACGCCATCACAGCCTCAAGTGTGCAACCGGAAAGCCTCGTTGTGCATGAGCGCATCCTTATGCGCTCCGCTTCATGACCTCTGGTTATCGGCTGTTGTGGCTCTCCGATGACAACGTATTAGCACCGCAAGTAATGCCATCCGACACCTGATGTCGGGTTTGTTAGATCCGCGACACGGGCTTGTTTAGCCAGTTCTTGTTTTGCCTCAGGCTAAATAGCTGAAAAGCAATCGCAAAATTCTTTCGTCGGCTAGATCAGTCAAACTGGCACGAATATTGGAAGATCTGGTTGCGGGCGGCGACAGCTGTCGACCGGTATTCATTTCTTTGGTAACCGCCATGGAACGAAGGATAGCAACATGTCAGTTTTGCTCAGATCGCATTCTATCGGAAGAGAGCAATCCCGTGAAACGCCAATGCCGACCGGCAAGGCGGCGACGCCGCTAATAATTTCAACCTCAGCCGATAAGCAGCGATGAACTTCGAGCCGGACGACGATCTGATCGCCGGAAAGCATATCATCGGGCGGCGTCGCGCTGCATGAGGTTGGAAGTGTCGCGCTCGACGATTTGGCTCGTCCCCTCTTCGCCGGGGAGGCGTTTTCGGCGAAGGGCTTTGACGGCAGGAGAAAGCAGTGCCGAGTAACCGGGTTCCAGATCATGTCCCGCCCGAAATGGTAAGGGACTTCAGCCTGTTCACGTCTGCTGCCATGCAACGCACAAAAAACGGGGATCCGCACGCAGCTGTCGCTTGCGCCCATGCCGGGCCGCCAATCTTTTTTTCTCCCTACAACACGCGCGATGGCCGAGGTACCTGGGTCATCACTCGCGCCAACGACCAGCGCAAGTTGCTGCAGGATACCGCAACCTTTTCCAGCCATCGGAGCATTTTTGCCTCCGCACTCGGAGAAAACTGGCCGATGATTCCGCTAGAACTCGACCCGCCGGCCCACGGCGTGTTTCGCTCACTACTCAATCCGCTGCTTTCGCCCAACGGGGTGACGGCGCTGGTACCGCGCGTCCGTTAGCCGGCGAACGCGCTGATCGACATGATCTCCGCGTCGAGCACAAGTTGCGACGTCATGAAGGATTTCGCCTTTCCTTTTGCGGTCAGTATCTTCCTTCGTTTTCTGGGCTTGTCCGATGAGCGACTCGACACATTTGTCGGCTGGGCGAAGGATCTGCTCCACGGCGACGGCATCAAACGAACGGCAGCTGCCCGGACGATTGTGGCGTTTATCGACGATCTTGCAGCCATGCGCCGCAAGGAACCGGCCGACGATTTCATGACCTTCGTCGTGCAGGCAAAGGTCGATGGCCGCCCGCTGAGAGACGAGGAAATCCGCGGCATTGGCGTGCTTCTGTTCGTCGCGGGACTCGACACAGTCGCAACGGCGATAGGCTTTGACCTGGCCTATCTCGCGCGCAATCCTAGAGACCAGGAATTGCTACGGAGCGAACCCGATCGAATCGTGCTCGCAGCCGAAGAATTGCTACGCGCCTATTCGACCGTGCAGATGATCCGCGTGGCAACGAAAGATATCGATTTCGAAGGCGCGCCGATCCGTAAGGGAGACTATATTTCCTGCCCCACGATGATTGCGAATCGTGACCCGGCGGAATTCGAATGTCCCAACACGATCGATTTGGCACGAGAAGACAATCGCCACACCGCTTTTGCCTATGGTCCCCATCGTTGTCTTGGCTCGCACCTTGCCCGGCGGGAGATCGTCATCGCCCTGGAGGAGTGGCTGTCCCGCATCCCTGACTTCCGTATCAAGAAAGGTACGGCGCCCATCACCTATGGCGGCCATGGGTTCGGAATTGGGAAACTGATCCTGGACGGGTCCCGGCCATGGGCGCGGGGGCACAACAAGGGG
>NZ_JABEPH010000279.1:0-8228 GCF_013004495.1 Rhizobium sp. SEMIA 4085 | reverse complement strand
GCGCCGCGCGGCGGGGCGGGCTTGTCGGCGGGGGCCTGCAAGGGCCTTGGAGCCTCCGCCATCTGGTCGAGTGCCCGCTGGGCGGTCGAGGGTCCGACGCCCGGCAGGATCTGCATCAGCCGGAAGCCGGCGACCCGGTCGCGCGGATTGAGCGCAAAGCGCAGGACGGCCAGCATGTCCTTGACATGCGCGCTGTCGAGAAATTTCAGGCCGCCGAATTTCACGAAGGGAATGTTGCGGCGGGTGAGCTCGACTTCCAGCGCGCCGCTGTGGTGCGAGGCGCGGAAAAGCACCGCCTGGTTCTTCAGCCGCGTGCCCTCTTCGCGGTTCTCAAGCACCTTGTCGGCAACATACCGGGCCTGGTCGGCCTCGTCGCGCACCGTGACGAGGCGCGGGCGCTCGCCCGATTGCCGCTCCGTCCATAAGTTCTTGGTGAAGCGCTCCGAGGCAAGATCAATGACGGCATTGGCCGCGGCGAGAATGGGTTGCGTCGAACGATAGTTGCGATCGAGCGTGACAATATTGGCCGGCGGGCTGAATGAGGCCGGGAAATCGAGGATGTTGCGGACTGTGGCGGCGCGGAAGGAATAGATCGACTGCGCATCGTCCCCAACGACGGTAAGCCCCTGTCCCTCAGGCTTCAAGGCAAGCAGGATGGAGGCCTGCAGGCGGTTCGTATCCTGATACTCGTCGACGAGCAAATGATCGAAGCGGCCGCCGATATCCTCGGCGATCAATGGTTCGGCAACCATCTGCGCCCAGTAGAGGAGCAGATCGTCATAGTCGAGAACGTTCTGGGTCTGCTTGGCCTCGACATAGGCGGCGAAAAGTTCGCGGAGCTGCTTTTCCCATGCAGCACACCAGGGGAAGGCGTCACGCAGGACCAGGGGCAGCTCCGTCTGCGAATTCACGGCCCGTGAATAGATCGCAAGGCAGGTACCCTTGGTCGGGAAGCGGCTTTCCATTTTCGAGAAGCCGAGATCGTGACGAACGAGGTTCATCAGATCGGCGCTGTCTTCGCGGTCATGGATGGTGAAGGCGGGGTCAACCCCGATCTGCTCGGCATAATCGCGAAGCAGCCGCGCGCCGATCCCATGGAAGGTACCGCTCCAGGCCAGCGCATCGGCCATGATGCCGGAATTCCTGCCAAGAACCTCAGCGCAAATCCGCTCGACGCGGCGCGCCATCTCGAAGGCCGCTCGGCGGGAGAAAGTCATCAGCAGGATGCGGCGCGGATCCGCACCCTTGACGATCAGATGCGCAACGCGGTGCGCCAGCGTGTTCGTCTTGCCGGAACCCGCGCCGGCGATCACCAGAAGCGGACCTGCGACGTGGCTACCGCCGGCAAGCGTGCCGTGTTCGACTGCCATGCGCTGCTGTGGATTGAGCTTTTCGAGATACATCCAGCCATCCGGTTGGCGCCCGCACGCATGACGGCGCGGACAGATTAGGCGTTCCTTGAATGTTCTCGATAATGATTCCTGTCAAGCGCAAGCTTTAGTGAACGGCGGACACCACTTCCTGCCGCATGAGTTTCAAGCTCCGATCTGGCTGGAGAATGTAGGTTTCCCGCACCCGGTTGCCGCTTGAATTGTAGAAATTGTTGTAAACGGCGCTGCCGACGGGTGATTTTGTCAGTTTGGTTCGCGGCTGCCCGCCATAGGTCAAGCTGCCGCGAATGGGCGTGGGCTCCGATCTGCCGGAGGATGTGCAGGCGCACAGAAGACCGCTGCGAAAATTGCCGAAATGATCACTTTCATTGAACGACCCCGGCTGTCGATCCGTTGCATATGGGCGACCCGCTACCGCACGCTAAGGGTGGTTTCAAAGACAATGGTTGATTCCGATCAGCTCGGCGCGCCGGGATGCAAGGGAAAACCGCTTTGAAGCGTGTAAGCCTCTGTTGCGGTGCGACCGGTCAGTTCGGTTCTGGTTGCTGGATCGTCTCCGGGGGCGTGTCGTCATTTCCCCCGCCCTTGTCGAAAGGTTTGACCACCAGGATACTGAGAATCGAGGCGATCATCGCTGCAATAATGATAAGCATCAGTGTTCTCATGGCAATTTCTACTTCGGATGACGGGATTTGAGACAATTCAATTAAACTTTTTCAAGCGAAAGAAAAGTTCCAAAGGATTCTCGCGAGAATGCGCAAGAAAAAGCGGGAACAAAAACTGCACCTCACGTGTTTGATCGTCTGAATTCAACGCCGGAGACTGTTATGAGGACGACATTCCGACTGGGGGCTGCCGCACTTCTTGTTGCATCCGCCGCATTTGCCACACCTGCATCCGCCTCACTCAAAACCGATATCGATTATTATTCGGCACTGCCGCAGGATCAGATTGCGCTCAATGAATATACCGGCGCGCCTGCCTGTGAGCCGGCCGACGCGCATTATCTGCCATCCTTCATCCGTGCTCCGGACGGCACCATCATCGGCGTCGGCTATCTCGAGATAGAAAGCGACAGCAACTGCTGAAGAAAGGCTACGGGGATTCTGCCCTGACAAGGCCTACGCATGGCTGAGGGAATGAGCCTCTGACCATCATCGACCATCATCATGATGGCTGCAGTTTCATGGGTAGCCAGCGCTCGCGTGCAACGCCTTCAGCACGGGTTTCCAGCCGATCCTCATTCAACAGTCAAATGAAAATGAACAACCATGCCTGAGCGGCACAGGGCAGCAATTCCGACTACAGTTGGCCGTGGTGCACCCGTCAGTGCAGCTTCAGCTTGGCTTCTTCCGCCGCCGCCAGAAACTCGGCGCGGGCCTCCTCGGCGGTCTTGCGTCCATCGAGCGCCGCGCGGCAGACGCTGCGGGCCTTAAGATAACGAAGCCCGCGATTTGCGGGCCAAAGATCGGTAAGACATTTCAATGCATCGAACGGGCCGTTCACGGTTCGCGCATCGGCGTTTTCGAAGCCGACTTTGACCGGATTTCCCCATCTTTCCGTTGCCATAGGCGTATTCCTCCAGCGTTTACGCCAAAACGCGCAGCCAGCCCTTTGCGTTCCCCTAAGAAGGACCGTGCACATGGGTATATTAGCGGGATATTTGTCGCCTGCAATCGGGTTTGATCGCGGCAGATGCGCAAGGTGCGACGGAGGACTGAATTTTTGGCAGAAATGATGCCGCCAGCTGTCACGCCTGCCAGGTGACCGCTCGCTTTTTTGCAGTCAGGGCGCTCTTAAAGCCAATCTACGTCTCGCGACCTTATCGAGGAAGTGGCGGGCAGCCGAGCCCGGAGGTCCCGGTTGCCGCGTCGTCCTGCTGCCCCGCTGCATTCGTGCAGGCAGGCGATGACGGGATGGCAGGGTTGACGCCGCTTGGGTTGATCGTGCTGCCGCTCCTGTTCAGATCGACGGCACCAGACCGCCTAAAGGGCGGGAGTGGGCTTTCGAAATAAAATGGGACGGCTATCGCCTGGCTGTGCATATCGAGCCGAAAGGCGTTCGGATTATTACCAGAGGCGGCCACGATTGGACGGATCGCTTTCCGGCCATCGCAAAAGCGGCGAAGAAGCTAGACGTGGCGACGGCGATCCTTGATGGCGAGGCAGTCGTTCTCGACGCGCAGGGCCGGTCGGATTTCGGACTGCTGCAACAATCGCTCGGCGATCGGGGCGGAAAGCGCATCTCGACCGATGCGATCTTCATGGCGTTCGATCTTCTCTATTTCGACGGCCATGATCTGAGGCCGTTGGAATTCACCGCTCGGCGGCATCTCTTGGAGGGTCTGATCAAGAGCAGGGACGATGTCATCCGGCTTTCTGAAGAGATCGAGGCAGACGGAGACCGGCTGTATTTTGCTGCCCGCGAACACGGCCTTGAGGGCATCATCGCGAAAGACCGTGAGAGCACCTATCGCTCCGGCCGGCGTGGCGACTGGCAGAAGATCAAATGCATCCAGAGCGACGGCTTCGCGATCGTCGGCTATGAGCATTCCTTTGTTGCGCGGGCAGGGATCGGTTCACTGCTGCTCGGAGCGCGCCAAGGCCGCAAGCTTGTCTATGTCGGATCGGTGGGGACCGGCTTTAATGAACGAACGGCGAATGAGCTGCGCGCCGCACTCGACAAGCTCAAGGTGAAGAAGCCACTTGTGGAATATTCAGGCCGGCGCAAATATATCGTCTGGGTGAAGCCAGCCCTGGTTGCCGAGGTCGAATATCGCGCATGGACGCATGACGGCAAACTGCGGCAGTCGTCGTACAAAGGACTGCGCGATCCGGAGGAGAATGCCGGGATTTTTGAGATCGAATGAAGCTGAAGTCAGCTCCGTTTTGGCCTGGGCACTAGAATGCAAGCCTCAATGTCCGCCCGTTATGGTGAGCTTATCGATATCTTTGGCGCGATCGACATAATCGCGTTACCTTCACCCGGTTCGTTCCCGACATGCAAAAACAATGAAAGAATAACGAACGCCACAACGAATAGTATCGATAGGACCGATAGCAAGTTCGGCCGGAGAGTGAAGCCACCAACGCTAGTAGGTTGAATGTGTGCCATGTCTGCCCCTTTGCCGTCGCCTTGGGGAATCGCCGGTCGTTTGACATTAGGTCAGTGAACATGGACAAAAAAGCTATCTCTTTTGGGTACTCTTGGTCCCTCTAACACGCCTTTTGGGTAACGCTGCAGCTGTAGTTTTCGCTGCGGATTTTCCGGCGGTAGCGGCAAGTCATCAACTATTATCAGTTCGACATCTGTGCCTTGCAGGTATTTCCCGAACCCATTGTCGACCGTGTAAACGGCGCGGGCGCCTCTAACAATCGCGGTAGCCGCAATCATTGCGTCGTACTTTTTGACGGAGACACGCGGAACGTGGCTCGGCACGCTAATTGTGGTATCTTAGTTGAAGAGGCAGTTGCTCATGCGTCGGCTACGGCATGAGCTTGGAGGAGTCCGGGGCATCGGCGATCGAAGATGCAGCCTCGTCCCAGGCGCTGTCGCAGCCAATCGGGCTGACTTACGACCGCACGCTTGATCTCGATCTGGGGAACAGGCGCTCGGTGAAACCACACACGTCTCGAAGCACAAGCAGGTCGCCTCTAAATCTGCGGCGGCGCTGAGCATCGGCTTGGATCCACCGCTCGCACCATGGAGGAACCAATGAAACCCACAATCGCGGCATGCGCCGCAGCGATGACACCTGTCAAAACAGCGCTTCTCTCCGGACTACTCCTGGGCTTAGCTCCTGGAGTCGTCCTCGGACAGCCGATCGAAAAGAAGGGGACCACGCCCTATGTCACGCATTTCGTTTTTCGGCCTTTGATGAGCATTGACATTCCCGGAGTCGGTACGGCCACCGCGCTGGAGGCGGTCGGGACCACCGAAAATATGAAGGGAGAGGCGATGCTCGACAAGATGTCAGCACATTGCACGGCGGTAAGCGTTGCTTCGGGCGACAAGAACTACATTGATGGCGCTTGTGTGCTGGCCGATCGGGACGGCGACAAGATCTTCTCGACCTTCGATACACGCGATCTCGACAAGTCGCAGCCGGAAATGGATTGTGGCACCCATATTATCACGGGCGGCACCGGCAAGTACGCGGGCATCACGGGGCGTGAGCCCTTTGCTTGTATAGCGATGCCTGCGCTGGCTGGTCCCGGCGGCTATACTGCGATGGACATCCCGCATAACACGACGTGGGAGATCAAATGACAGGAACCTTGATGTCCTATCGCAAGGCAGCTCAACGAACGTCCAAGAAAGACCTTGCTTTATCAGACGCCCGCGGAGAGGTTTGCAGAGTGTGTTGCAGCGATTAGTTGAACCCACCGCCCATTGCTGACGTTCCCCGGACTGATTTTTCTTTCCGAAACCCGACAGTGAACGCAACCAGCGCTCATGACCCATTCCAGACCTTCCGGTGCATGCACAGCAAAGGGCCTTGCGGCGATACAATGCCTCCGATTTCTGCTACGGTGCATTCCTCGGGCATAGGTGGTCTTAAAGAAAGCCATCGTGGATCGCAAGCTTGCTGCCATTCTTGCTGCCGATGTGGTGGGCTACTCCGCGCTGATGGAGCGTGACGGCCAAGCAGGCGGCCGACGCGCGCATGGGGGCCGGCGTCCATTTTCGCTCCGATGTGGTTGCGGGCCAAAAGATCGGTGAGGGTGTGGCCGAGCAGGTCATAGCGTTCGCGGGTCCACCGCCCCAGCGGTGGGCGCGACGCTCGCCTTCGATCGGGGGCTCCTTGGGGCTTCGCCCAGAGCTATCGGAAAGGTGGCCGAAGCGCACGGGGGAGAGTCGGATTGTCAACCGAGAATGTAGAGCGGCGACTTACGGCCATTCTAGCGGCCGACATCTCCGGCTACAGCCGGCTGATGGGCAACGACGAGGAAGGTACGCTCGCCCAGCTGAAGGCGCATCGGCGTGCTCTGGTCGACCGAAAGATCAACGAACACCGCGGGCGGATTGTCAAGACCACCGGCGATGGGATGCTGGTCGAGTTCGCGAGTGTGGTCGAGGCCGTGCGCTGCGCCGTCGAGATCCAGCGCGGCATGGCGGAACGCAATGTCGCGGTGCCGGCAGGACAACGTATCGAGTTCCGCGTCGGCATCAATGTCGGCGACATCATCATCGAGGATGACGACATTTTCGGGGATGGCGTCAACGTGGCGGCTCGCTTGGAGGGGCTCGCGGAGCCTGGCGGCATCTGCGTCTCGGGCCGCGTGCAGGAAGACGTGCAAGGCAAGCTCGACATTGCCTTTGAGGATATCGGCGAACAGAAGCTCAAGAACATCGCTCGGCCGGTGCGCGCCTTTCGCGTGCGGCTCTCCGCCACGGCCGCTCCGGCGCCCGCCGGCTGGCGCCGGGGATTGTTCGCCGCTCTGGCTCTGATGATTTTGCTTATTTTAGGCGCGCTATGGGCCGGTCTAGGCTCTGAGTGGAAACTTCTCAGCATTCTGCGCTCTGGCGATCAATTCACAAAAAGTGCTGAAGTCGGCACGAAACCCGCGATCGCCATTCTCCCGTTCCTGAACCAGAGCGACGATTCGGCTCGTCAGTATTTCGCGGATGGATTGACGCAGGATATCATCAACGCACTCGGACGGTTCTCCGCGCTGACCGTAATGTCGTGGAACGCGGTCTTCCCCTACAAGGGAAAGCCCGCAAGCCCGGAGGAGATCGGCCGCGGTCTCGCCGTCAGCTATCTGGTCGAAGGCAGCGTCCGCCAGACCGGCGACCGCGTGCGGGTCATCGCGCAACTCGTCGACACAAGGCAGGGACGGGTGATTTGGTCTGCACGCTTCGAGGAGGCGCTGGCGGACGTGTTCGCGCTGCAGGACAACATTGTCACTCGCATCGTCAGAGTCCTGGCGATTCGCGTGACGCAGATCGAACAAAATCGGGTGTTCGCGAAGCCAACCGAAAATCTCGCAGCCTATGATTACGTGCTGCGCGCCAGGCCGGCATTGCAGAGCCCGACGCATGCAAACAATGTGGAGGCGCGCGCCCTGCTCAGACGCGCCATCGAGCTTGACCCGAACTACGCTGCTGCATATGCGGCCCTTGCCGAAACCTATCACATTGCCAGCTCGATGGGCTGGGCGGAATCGCCAACCGCCTTCCTGAGCCGTGCCGAGGAACTGGCAATCAAGGCGCTGAGCCTTGATGATTTCGACGTGCGCGCGCGCATCACTCTCGGCCACATCCACCTCTTTCGTCAGAGATACAACCAGGCAGAGGTTGAGATCGAGCGCGCCATTGCGATCAATCCGAACGATGCTCACGGCCTCGCCGGGCGCGGCACCATCCTGTTGTGGCTGGGACAGACGGATGCGGCGATCGAGGCCTTGGAGCAGGCGCAGCGTATCGACCCCGATCTCAATGCGATCGATCGCTTTGCGCTGAGCCTGGCCTACTATCTGAAACGGCGTTACGACGCGGCGATCGAACAGGCGGAACTTAGTCTTCGAACAACCGCAGGCGCGAACTTCAGCCGTATCCTGCTGGCGGCAGCCTATGCGCAAGACGATCGAGCGGAGGATGCCGCGCGTGTCGTGGCGATGATACGCCGCGTCGACCCAACCTTCGACCCGCAGGAGTTCGGAACCAAGTTTCTAAGCTCTGGCGATCTCGAACATCTGCGCGACGGATTCCGCAAGGCCCGCCTTTACCCTGTCACAGGCGACCTGTCACCGGCCGAGATCATGGACCGCTCATGTCCTTCAAGCCGCGCGCGTTTCTGGTTGGCCTTCGCGTTTTTCGCAGCATGGTCCTGCG
>NZ_JABEPH010000278.1:0-8256 GCF_013004495.1 Rhizobium sp. SEMIA 4085 | reverse complement strand
CCGCTGGGCCCTGGGGGTGTCGATCCTCCAGCCACGATGGGCGACAAAGACCATGCTGGGGCAGCCCCGCAGCCGGGGTACTACCGAATGCGAACCTTCAACGACCGGCGCGAGCGTTCGAGCAGGAATTGGCGAACCGGCGAGATCTAGTGCACAAGTGCAAAAATTAGCGTCTTGTGGTATTGTGCCGAGCTGTTGTCGGTGGCCAAATTCACGAGAACCTGCGTCATGATGACAATGACGATTTTGTTCCTCACTGTATCGTTTGCTGTCGCGTGGGGCGACATCGGCCATTCCGAACAGTTTCTGCGCAACGTCCAACGAGAAGCGGGCAAAGCACAAAGCGACGTGCCAAGTATCTTCGGCCGCTTCGGCTGGGAGATCGGGGATATTGGAAAGGAACTGAATCGCGTTCGCTCGCAAGCACAAGTCTTGACCGCAGCTGCGGCATTGGAGCAATGGATCATCGCATCGCGAAATAGTGCCCGTTCCAGTGGTGTGATGCCAATGCCGCCGGCGCTTCGTCAAGCGCTCGGAAACTTTTATGACGAGCAGATCTATGACATGGTGGCTTTCAAAATTGGTGGTAGCGCCCCCCTGAACCTCGCAGACCTGGCCATGCGATATGGCGATGCAGACGCGGTGACATTGATCGACACCGTAATTTTCAAAGATGAAGTTGGAGCAAACGATCTTGGGCTATGGGTTCACGAGCTTAAGCATGTTCAGCAGTTTCGGGACTGGGGAACGCGTAGTTTTTTCATACGGTATTTGAGCGACTGGAAATCTGTTGAGGACGAGGCATACGCCGCCACTGACCGATTCAATTCGATCCAGCAGAGGACAGCGCCACAGACCCGTTAGCCCAACGTCATTCAGCCGACGCCCACTGTACCTCAAGCCGTACAGCCTCGGGCCGAATGCGGTCGGTTGTAGGATAGGGCGTCGGTATACCGGCGCCTCGGCCGATGCCTTGCGCTCACCCATCCGAGCCACTGCACGGCGGCTTGTCGCCGCCTAGCTGCGCGACGCGCGATTTGTCCGCCATCGCTTCGGATGTACGCGGACTTGTTTCGACGCATTACTCAATCGAAATACACGATTAGCGATGACGATCTGCAATGGCTTGACACGCGTTGAAGCGCCTATGGTTCAAGACTGGCCGTAAGTGGAGTGGCCGTATGGTTCATTGTTTCCCAAGGACTAGGTCCGAGCTGCATATTCAACAATGCAATCCTTCGCCGGTCCGTTCCCACATGTCCGAACCTCGCAAATCCGAAGGGCGCTCGACCCTTTCGGGGAGCGCCCTTCGCCGACCCGGACAGCTTCAAACGCGCGACAAGATCGCTGCAGGATGCCATCACATTTGGGTGGTAGACCCCATATGTGTCGTCGAAAGGAGAATTCAATAGGTCGAAGGCTACCAATCAGGTTTCACATCGCCGGTCATGTGGTGATGAACGTCCAGACATGCCACCCAGGTGGCATCTTCAGTGAAGCAAGAGGCGGTTCCTTCAAACAAATCACCGGTGAGGGTCGAAGCAGGTGAAAGCTGTGGTTGTGCGAATTGTCTCCGCTCGATCCCGCAAGCGGTGCCGATCATCGCCGCCAAAATGTCGAAGACGGGATTTGGTCGCCGATTGGGAGCGCATGTATTGTCGGATGTTCTCGACCGGTTCAGTTCGCGCGAGAGGGCAGAAAGCGCGAGCCCATAGGTGGACATGACGGCTGCTCTTGCAATGCGCAGCTGCATGCGGGGCGGCATCTGCTCGGCTTAAACCGTCAAACACCGCCGCGAGCGACCCGGCTACCCTGCTGCGCCCGGTAAGGCTTAGTAACCGGTCTGGGGAAGTAGCCTATACCGCTTCAGGGATGCGAGCGATAACCTTGATTTCGAAATCAAAACCGGAGAGCCAGTTCACACCGATTGCCGTCCAGTTGGGATAAGGCGGACTGCTGAAGATCTGGTTCTTGACGGCCATGATGGTCTCGAACTGGTTTTCGGGATCTGTGTGGAACGTGGTTACATCGATAATATCGTCGAAGGTGCAGCTTGCCGCTTTCAGTGTTGCCCTCAGGTTGTCGAAGGCCAGTTCGACCTGACGCCCGAAATCAGGTTCGGGAGTCCCATCGGAACGACTGCCGACCTGCCCGGAGACGAAGAGGAGGTCGCCGGAGCGGATCGCGGCTGAATAGCCGTGTGCTTGGTAAAGTGCATGCCTATCGGCGGGAAAAATTGCGTCACGTTGCGTCATGTGTCGATCTCTCTTCATCTTGGTGGGTGGCACTTGATGAGCAAAACGCTGCTTGGGGAGCTTCACAGGCTTTCGCATCATTGATATACGCCACGTATGTCAACTATCAAACATACGCCTCGTATGTCAATACATATACGTCACGTATGCGAAAAGCGGGAGTCATGATGATGATAAAGCGACGCGTCGAGATGATGGAAGAGACCCGCGCAAAGCTGGTTGCTGCTGCGCGAAAGGCATTTGCCGAAAAAGGCTATGCTGGCGCCTCCATGGACGAGTTGACCGCCGAGGTCGGCCTCACTCGGGGAGCGCTTTATCACAACTTCGGGGACAAGCGTGGCCTTTTGGCTGCCGTCGTCAACCAGATAGACGCTGAAATGGCCTCGCGAGCGCAGGAGATCGGCGGTCGAGCGGAAAACGCCTGGGAAGGGCTGCTTACTGAGGGTACGGCCTATATCGAAATGGCGCTCGATCCCGAAGTGCAGCGGATCGTTCTGCTCGACGGGCCAGCGGTCCTCGGAGATCCATCGCAATGGCCTAGTCAGAGCAACTGCTTGCAGGCGACAAAGCAGACGGTAAAGCGGCTGATCGCGCAAGGGATCTTGAAGCCAGTGGATGCAGAGGCGGCCGCCCGGCTTCTGAATGGCGCCGCGCTCAATGCGGCTCTCTGGATTGCGGCCAGCGAAGATCCGAAGGATGTCTTCCCGAAGGCCGCCCAGGCCTTCCGTTACCTGGCCACGGGTCTGCTTGCAAATTGATGATCTCATCCACCCTGCCACGCGCCGCGATCGTGCGCCGGCCCCGACAAAGAAAGTCCCTCGTAGCGCCCTCCCGCCAGTCGCTCGACCCTTGGCGTCGGGTGCTCTCCACGCCCCGCAAGCGCATGAACCGCGATCACGCAACCGCACGGCAGCAGGAAATGCGCAATGTCTTCGTTACATTTTTGCTTCAATGCAACCGCAACACCTGCCCTGCCCGCAGAAGCCAAGGATGGGAAGGACAGGGCAGGTGCGGGATTGTCGAGCGGACTGTGACGTCGGAGCGTGACCCCTTCGCCGAGAAATCACGATCAAGCCGCCAAGGAACCTAATCTGCGCCGGTTGGCATAATAAGTAAGGTGGCGAATTGCCTCGGTGAAAGGAGTTCCTTGCCGCCTGCGCCCCTTCGATATCGTGAAAGCAGCACGGATGACTTTTTTGTGACCCGCTGTCGGATCGGATCCTCCTCCAACGTCCTTTGAATGCGACGACGAATTCAATGATGGGAGGAGAATGAACATGCTGACTGTCGCGGGCCATTACAGCGTTCCAGCGATCGGCCGAGGACTGGCGTGCAGTTCCAACTTGGAAATGTCCAGAAAAACCACATCGGTCACTCGGGGCCTCCGCTCTGACAGCTTAAGTGGCCGAAACGTTCTGCTTCCCGCCCCCTACGCACTTGTCAACGCCGTGACGCTGTCTGTTTGAAACTGGAGGAAATCAAGATGATGAAACTATATGGATTAGGTCCGACGCGCTCGCTTCGCGCACTTTGGGCCCTTCAAGAGCTCGACGCGGAATTCGAGTTTGTTCCCGTCAACCTCCTGGCTGGCGAAAACCGTCGCCCCGACTTCCTGCGCCTCAATCCCGCCGGAAAACTCCCGGTGCTGGTTGACGGTGACCTTGTACTTACAGAATCCGCCGCGATCGTCATGTATTTAGCAGAAAAGTATGACGCCAAAGAGCTCATGCCCGCCGACTTAAGGGAACGGGCGCGGGCGTACCGCTGGTCTATGTTTGCGGTCACCGAACTTGAACAGCCGCTGTGGCGGATCGCCAAGCACGCCTTTATATACCCCGAAGACAAACGACTGCCGCAAGACATAGCTCTCGCCAGAGAGGAGTTTATGGCGATGGCGGCAATACTTGAGCGTCACATGGATGGGCGTGAGTTCATCGTCGGCGATAAAATTACCATCGCTGATTGCGTCACCGCCTATGTTGTCGATTGGGGCAATGAAAATGGGCTGGTTGACGGCTGTCCAAATCTCAAAGCCTATCTTGAGCGGATGTACGCGCGCCCCAAGGCGCCGCAGCGCATCGCCGAAGCCCTCGCAAACCTCCAACCTGTTGCCTGATCGAGATCTTCGGAAGTGCGCTCCGTGACAGGCGATGCCTGCCTGCTACCCGAAGCACGCACCGAGAAACTGCGAACCTTCTTGCGCAGCCGGCTTGCCGATCTGAGGTAACCAACGGTCGCGTCGTCTATTCTCGGTGATGTTCGATTGAGGGGGCGCAGGCAAGGAGGTGAAATCCGGTCACCGCTGCCGTGACTTGAAGAATACGACGAGGGCTCGTCCAAAAGGTTCAAAAATGGCGAGCCCTGTCGCACCTCGTGCCGCGGGAGCTCATCTCAATCCCCGCTGCACTTGGAATCACGGTCTTTGTGTCCCTGTGAAAAAATGATGCCAAAAGTCAGCTCGGGGGCAAACTAGCTAAAAAGGATTAGTACGGTAGCACATCTTCAGCGCAGGTGCCGCCGAGAAGGAAAATGCCTCTTTCTCAGGCATCGACAATCTCCATTGTCGTGGCTCCATCAAGGCGTTCGAGCGGCAGCGTTTCGGCAATGACAGTGACGGGTGCGCGTCCCCATATCGCCGATTGACCAGCTGCCATCTTGGTCGCGTCTGGCGTAATATTGCGGGCTTATTCGAATTATCACTTTGGTCTCTGTTTTTCGGTGAGCTGAATCGCGGTCACGTCAATGTTCTCATCGCCGGCGATGCTGGCCATTAGCCGATCCAGGCTTTGTTCGTTGGTGACACCGTGCTGATAGAAATAGATGATCTGGCTTGCGAGTTGGTCGCGCTCAGCGTCGCCCGTTATGTGATGGGTAGTACAGATGCGATCGAAGATTCTCTTGCAGATTTCAACATCGTCGTTCTGTAAGGGCATTTCACGGGCAGAGAAATGGTCTCTGGTCATGGTTGGTTTCCTCAATACTCCCTAAGAAGCCAACAGAAACCCCGCCAAAAGCGGGGTAAGGTATCTCACGATGTTATTGCGACAAGGGCTCGTCTAGAGAGGGGTCGAAGGCGAGCCCAAGCCATCAGTCTAGTGCCCAAGGGATAATCCCACTGCACTAGGGCGCACGTCGACTTCAGCGACTGGAGGAAGCTGAAAAAACCGTGCAATCGACAACGCGCACGAGAAGGAAAAGTTCCCCGGTATTCGGCGCATGCTCCGGGCAGTTTCTCAACATCGAGCGCGGGTTAACATCGACGCCCGTATGACGTCTCTGGGCTGACCGTGGCAAACGGGTTTAGCGAACTGGTCGCAAGACCTGTCTTGCCAGATCGATGAAGGCGCGCAGCTTCGGTTGGGCTTGAGTGCGCTGCGGAAAGTAAAGGAAAAGACCAGGCGTCGTCGGCAGGAACTGCTCAAGCACACGAACAAGCTGGCCGGCGCGCAATTCCGCGTCTACGGCGATATCGGCGACATAGGCGAGGCCAAGGCCGGCCCGTGCCCAGGAGACGAGCAGCGCACCGTCGTTGACGATCAGGCTACCCGGCGGGTCCACGGAGAAGCTCCGGCCGTCGCGTTCGAACTCCCACCTGTAGAGCGCGCCCGAATTCGGAAAGCGATACCGAATTGCCTCATGGCCCGCCAGGTCCTGTGGTGCCTCCGGTCGGCCGCGAGCGGCGAGATATGCGGGGCTCGCCACGACCGCCCAGGTAATGTCCCGGGAAAGACGCACCGCGACCATGTCACGCTCGACATACTCGCCGATGCGGATGCCGGCATCGAAACTGCGTGCGGACAGGTCGACTGTCGCATCCTCGACCGCCACCTCGACTGCGATCCTCGGATACTCGCGCCTCAACGCGGGAACGACAGGCTCCATAACCAATGGCACCGCCATGCGCGGCACTGTGAGGCGCAACAATCCCGACGGTTCGTGCACCGAGGCGGCGTCCTCGACAGCGGCGATGATTTCGGCGGCCGCAGGAGCGGTGCGCGCCAGCAGAGCCGCGCCGGCTTCCGTCAGGCCGACGCGACGTGTCGTGCGGATGAACAAAGGCGTCCCAAGCTTTTCTTCGAGGGACTTCACCGCCTGGCTTACGGCAGCTGGCGACACACCCAGTCGGGCGGCCGCTGGGGTGAAGCTGCCGGCCGCCGCCGCCGCAAGGAAAGCTGGGAGGCCAAAGAATGGATCCGATCGCAAGCTCATGTGTCGATTATTAACCCATGCTTTAAAATCCTGAAAGGAGATCGGGATTTTTCCCGGCAATTTCCTCGGTTAGGCTCTCCCCATCGACATTAGAGGAGATAGGACATGACCGACGCAATTACATCCGACAAAATGGTTCTGCCACGCCGCGACATTCTCACTGGCATGCTTGTTGCTGGCGCAACGGTTGGCGCGGGGTTCGCCGCTAAACCGGCAGGGGCGCAGGCTCCTGGTGTCCTCCAGGGTAAGGTCGCAATCGTTACCGGGGGAACGTCTGGCATCGGCGCGGCGACCGCCGGCGTCCTAGCTCAGGCCGGAGCCAAGGTTGCGTTCAACGGCCGGCGAGAAGCACTCGGGCGCGAAGTTGAGGGGCGGATTCGGGCCACTGGCGGCGAGGTCGTCTATATCAAATCCGACGTGCGCGACGCCCATCAGGTCGAGCGTTTCGTAGCTGAAACAGTCGAGCGTTACGGCCGCCTCGACATTGCCTTCAACAATGCTGGCATCGACCTGCCGCCAGCGCCAATTGCCGATACCGATATTGCCGGCTTCGATGATCAGATTGCGACGAACCTGCGCGGTGTCTTCATCGCAATGAAATACGAGCTGCCCCATCTCGTCCGCTCCGAAGGGGTGATGATCAACATGTCTTCGATCGGCGGCCGACATGCCTTTCCAAATATCGTCGCCTACGGAGCTTCAAAGGCTGCCGTCATCCACATGACTCGCGCCGCCGCACAAGAGTACGGACGGCACGTACGCATCAACGCCATCGCGCCTGGAGCGATCGAGACGCCGATGCTCGAGCGGGTGCGGCGCGACTGGAAAGTGACGACCGAACAACTTGTTGGCCCCTACCCCATGCGGCGCGCCGGCACGCCGGAGGAGGTTGCGTCCCTGGTCGTTTTCCTCGCCAGCGATGCCAGTTCCTATATAAGCGGGCACGTCATCGGGATCGACGGCGGGGATCTTGCTTAGTTTTCTGGCTCCGAAAGCGGGCCTCACCAATCCCCACGGGCCATGTTAAGTTATGACGTTGGGATATTGAGGGTGAACGTTTGGTCGAACCTATTTCGCAAGAGCAATTTTCGGCGCTGAAGCGGAACGCCGTTCTTTCGAATGGGCTTCGGCTTGCCTATGTCGAGATGGGCGACCCCGACGGCGTGCCGATCCTCCTGCTCCACGGATTTACCGACAGCGCCAGAAGTTGGAGCCTCGCCGCGCCATATCTCGAAGGCTTTCGCGTGATTGCGCCGGACCTGCGCGGCCACGGGCATTCTGACAAACCTGAGGGCTGCTACACGATACCCGAGATGGCAACTGATGTCCGGCTCCTCATAGAGATGCTGGGTCTTGTGCCAACCCACGTGGTCGGCCATTCGCTTGGTGGGCGGCTTGCGCAAGCGGTCGCCGAGCGCTGGCCTCGTCTCGTTCTCAAAATCGTTCTCTTATCGACCTCAGCCGCGCTGCGCGAACGTCGGGGGTGGTTGTGGGAAAACATCAAGATGCTCCGCGATCCGATCGATCCAGAATGCGCATTCATGCGGGAATGGTGTGCTGGAAAACCTCCGGCCGACGAGAATTTTCTTGCCCATGCTCGACGCGAAAGCGCCGCGTTGCCGTCACGCATCTGGCATTCGATTTACTACGAGCAGCTTGCCTATGACCCCTTGCCACTTCTCCAGGATATTTCCGCACCGACCCTCATCCTGCGAGGCGAGGAGGATATGATCGCGACGAAGGAACATCAGGCCCAGATGCTTGAAGCGATCGCTGGCGCGGAGCTCATTTC
>NZ_JABEPH010000277.1:0-8266 GCF_013004495.1 Rhizobium sp. SEMIA 4085 | reverse complement strand
GTTGCGTCCCCTGGTCCATGGTGTTCACGGCCGTATTGATTTCCTGCAGGCCCGTCGATTGCTCACGGGAAGCCTCGGCGATCGCGTGGACGTGCTGGTTGATCTCCTGCACCTCATGAACGATGGCGTCGAGCGCCTTGCCCGTTTCGCCGACGAGGGCAACGCCGGTCTGGACATGTGTGCCGGAATTGGTGATCAGCGACTTGATCTCCCTTGCCGCATTCGCAGAACGTTGCGCCAGTTCGCGCACTTCCTGAGCGACGACTGCAAAGCCCTTGCCCGCTTCGCCCGCACGTGCTGCCTCGACCCCGGCATTCAGGGCGAGCAGGTTCGTCTGGAAGGCGATGTCGTCGATCACGCCGATGATATTGCTGATCTCGGCCGAGGACTGCTCGATCTGCTGCATCGCCTTGACGGCATTGCGGACGACTTCGCCGGACTTCTCGGCGCCTGCGCGGGTGCGGGCAACGAGTTCGCTTGCTTCCTGCGCGCGGCGCGCGGCGTCCTTTACAGTCGTTGTTATCTGTTCCAGAGCGGCAGCGGTTTCCTCCACGGAGGCGGCCTGCTGCTCCGTGCGCTTGGAAAGTTCGTCGGCCGATGAACGGATTTCATTCGCCCCCACGCCGATCGCCCGCGCATTGGCGCCGACGGCGCGCATCGCCTCGTTGAGCTTTTCGACCGAATGGTTGAAGTCGTGGCGCAATCCATCGAGATGTTCTGCGAACGGAACATCGATATGCGAGGCAAGATCGCCCGATGCGAGACGGCGCAGCCCGTCGCCGAGCGCCTCTGCCGCGCCGGATAATTCCGCCGCTTCGCGAGCCTTCTGGGCGTCGCGCTCGCGGCGTTCGCCATCGGTCAGGTTGCGATCGACTTCCGCCTGGGCTTCGAGCTGGATGCGCTCGATCGCGTTGTTGCGGAAAACTTCGAGCGCTTCGGCCATCTGGCCCACTTCGTCGCGGCGCTCAAGGCCCGGCACATCGCCGTCGGTCTCGCCTTCGGCAAGGCGTGTCATTCGTTCACGAAGCTTCGCCATCGGCGACGTGATGCCGGCCTGTGCGATGACGACGCCGAGCGCGATGGCGCAGATAACGGCCGCCGCGACTATCGCAAGGCAGAGATTGATGCGGTCATTGACGCTTGCCGAAACGGCGTCTCCGCCATCGTTGAGCATCGACATCAAGGCATCGTTATTCGCCGTCATCTTCGGTGTCAGTACGGTGAGCTTGGCGTTCAGCTGAGCGGCTGCAATCTGGGCTGCGGCGCTGTCGCCGGACTTGCTCATTTCGGCGACCTTGTTTGAAATCGTTTCTACTTCGGCGATTCCACTGAGAATATCGTCTATCGCTGGCTTACGGCTGGGCACCAGAACGGCCGCCTCGTTAAGACGGTCACGCGCTTGCGGCAGCTTGCTCGGTGTGGAAAGCGCGGTATGGAAAGCGGGCGTGCCCGCCTTCAGGCTCGCCAACCTCGTGGTCTGCAGCACGGCGGCGACGACAGAGGCGCTGGCGCGCGCGCCTTCCATGGCCGCCAATGCTTCATGGTCGATGAAGGCGCTGTATGTCGCATCCGCATGACGGAATTCGGTGATGACGTAAATCAAACCGCCCATGGCGATCATCCCCAGAAGCATGAGGATGGACATGATCTTGGTTCGAATTTTCAGGTTCTTCAGCAGTGTTCGCATGGAAAATATCCGCTTTCTTAGGCCTTCTGCTTGCCCGGTACTCTCGAAAATCTATGGTTCGAAACTCGGCATAGAGCTGCGGCATGTTCGAAATGATGTGGTGAGGCTCGACGTCCGCGTCATGCAGCCGGCTGAAAAAAGCCGTCGTCGTCTGCGGCATAAGAATCGATATTGCTTAACGGTAACCTAACGTTCAAAGGCCGATCCCCAGTAATGCGAGGCGCGCATTTCGCGCAATTTCCTATGGTGGAATCTCGCTCGGAGTATGGGGCGTCTTGTCCCGGAAGAAGAGGTTCGTCTAAAGCTTCTAGCACGGCTCGCCACCCGGCGGCGGACAGCATGAGCCGGCCGAGCGGCACCCAATCCATCGCAGCCGGGTCGCCTGTTTGCCGCTGACCATCTTCAATTCGCCCGAGCAGGATGAAGAGGGTGTAGCCCCAGAAGACGGTGAAGAGATCGATGCCGACAGGATCGGCTAGGCGGGATGAGGAGGCCGATCTCTGCACGCGCCTTTTGTCCGACCGGATATCCGTTGCCGCGCGTTAAAGCCGACGATACCCATCTGCCGCACTTCGGCACTGCCGTTTGCCATCGTCGAGACGGTGCGGCCCGGCGCATATTCCCCGAAACGCATGACTCTGATACAGGGATCACCGAGCGACGATGCCCCGACCCCACGAGCCGGACATGAGACAATCTTTCCTCGCCTCTACAAGGTTTAAGGTTTTTTTAACCTTACTGCAATTAGTAGCTGCATTGTATGCGGCACCTGGCTTTGCGCAGCAGACGCCGTCGTCGCTGCCGCTGCTTTTTGATGCTCGCGAAAGACTTGCCAAGCCGGACCTTTCGTCGCTCGTCCGCCTCCGATTTCTCACCTCAGTCGACTTCCCGCCTTTCAACTTTACCGATCAGAACGGCAAGCTGGCGGGTTTCAATATCGATCTGGCCCGCGAGATCTGCGATGAATTGGAAGTTGCTGCGAAATGCCAGATCCAGGCACTACCCTTCGCCGATCTCAAGGAAGCGCTTGCAGCCTCCCAGGGCGATGCCGTCATCGCGGGACTGGCCGTAACCGCGGACTTGCGAAAGCAGTTCACCTTCACCCGTCCCTACCTCATGCTGCCGGCCCGCTTTGTGCGCAATGCGAAGGCACAGATCAACGGGAATACCGCCGCATCCCTCTCCGGACGTCAGGTCGGCGTCGTCAAGGCGACGGTCCATGAGGCCATGCTTGCCGCCTTTTTTCCGGCAATAAAAGCCGTGCCTTTCGAGAACAAGGAAGCGATGCTTGCCGCTCTGAAGGATGGCAAGGTGGATGCCGCCTTTGCCGATGCCCTGCAATTGTCCTTCTGGGTTTCCTCCCAGGCGTCAGCAAAATGCTGTGCGCTCTTCGACGGCCCTTATCTGTCGGAGCAGTTTTTGGGGGAAGGCATGACGATCATGCTTCGCCAGAACGACGGCGTATTGACCGCAGCATTGGACCACGTGCTTGCAGCGCTTTCCAAAAACGGCCGCCTGCAGGAAATCTATTTGCGTTATTTCCCTTACGGGCTCTTTTAACCCTTGCGGAAGCGGGCGATCGCACTGCGTTCGATGGCAGCGCAGGTGAGCTTGTCGAGTTCCAACCTGTCGCGGAGCATGCTGAGCAACCGAAGCTCCTCGGCCTTGACCGAAAGGTCGGCGGAGGCGACTTCGACGGCAAGTGCATAGGCGGTATCATAGAGCCGCGAAGGCAGCGTGTCCTTCACCGTTTCCAAAACGACATCCAGCCCTTCCGGTCCGGCCAGCAGCGATGCGCAGTCGCGGGCAATCGAAATCAGCTTATCGTGGTCGAAATCCTTGAAGACCGGTAGAAAGCCGATCAGCTGGCCGATGCGCTCCATTTCCCGGTCGTTCATCGTGCTGTCGACAGCGGATGCCATCACCATCACGTATATCAGCGCGTCATGGGCGGAAAGCGGCTTGTTCATTCGGTCATTCCCTCTGTTTCGGCAGGAGTCTAGGAATTGCCGTGCGCCATTACAAGGGATCGCTAGATCGGATCGAGAGGATTGTCCGGCGGCGGTCCGGGCGGCAACGTCAGCGGCGCGCCCTTGCGCGGATCCTCACCATAGATGCCTTTCTTCTCCGCTTTGGCCTTCGCACCGGCTTCGATCAGTGCCGATTCGGCCGCCGCATCCGCCCAACCGTTTTCGACGAGCCATTGAGAAAGGTCCTGCGCACCGATCTTGCAGGAGGCGGTCGTGATACCGGTCCAGTTGACATCCTCCAGATCGCAGGTGACCGAGCGCAGTCGCAGAAAGAGCCGAAAATTCGTCTTCGCCAGCATGCCGCACGGCCATTCGTTCCCATCCGGTTCTTTGCAGACCTTGTCGGCCTGTGTCGGAACGATACCGGCAAGGCGCAGCTTCCTGTTTCCGAAGGCGAGAATGCCTGCACTCTCGGCGACCGGCCTCGGCAATGTCGCGGCCTTCTGCGGCTCCGGCTTTGGCTTTTCCGGCTCGGCTGTGGCAACCCGTTCGAGCGGCTTGCCATCCGCCTGCGCTGGATAAAATCGACTGGCTTCATCAACCGGCCGCGCGCTCATGCTGATCTTTGGATCGGGAAGGGCAAACGGCGGCTTTGGAGTCTCCTTGGATTTGGCAGTTGTGACGGGTTCTTCGCTCGCGGTTGCCGCCGCGTCCGGTTCGCCAAACCGCTCCCTGCCTGCCGCCAGCACCCCGGCGACGATTGTTATTCCCGCAACAGCTGTCAGAAGTGCTGCAGGCCGCATGGAAGATTTTCCTATTGGCTGGCCCAGATAATGCGCGCGATCCAATCCACATCGGAAAGCTCGATCGTCCGGTTTGGATGTTCGGGATTGAGAGACATCAGTTCGATGGAGCGCGGGCTCTGGCGCAGTAGAACCTTTGCCATCACCTCGCCCTCTCGCGTCTTGACGACGACGCGATCGTTGCGGCGCACCTGCGCGCCCGGCTCGACGATCAGCACGTCACCGTCGCGATAAAGCGGCATCATGCTGTCGCCCTGCACTTCGAGCGCATAGACACCAGCCTTCTGCGAGGGGGCGGCTGGAAATTCCACCACATCCCATCCCTGGCCTGCCGGGAAACCGCCGTCGTCGAAAAAGCCACCCGCACCGGCCTGTGCGAAGCCGAGCAGGGGAATGGAGCTTCCCTGCGACGGGAATGTGCCGTCCGGCAGCCCGGACAAGTTGTTTGCAGGCCGCATGAAGCCCATGAACTGCTCCATGGTGGCGCCTGTCGCATCGAGTACCTTGGCAATCGATTCCGTCGAAGGCCAGCGCAGGCGGCCATCGGCAGACAGCCGCTTGGATTTGTTGAAGGAGGTGGGGTCGAGGCCCGCCCGGCGAGCAAGACCAGACGGCGTCAGGTCATGCCGTTGGGCAAGCCTGTCGATCGCTGTCCAAATCTGCTCGTGTGACAGCATCTTGCCTGATCCTGCGCCCCGCGCCGCTCTCCAATCGGCAGGCAGACTAACGCCAAGCTTTCTCAGAGTAAAGTAAAAAGAGGAATAAAATCCTGTCTTGGAGTCAGGCGACCATCGCCATGTTGATCTTGCCGAGCTGGATGACGGCCTGGGTGCGGCTGTCGACGTTGAGCTTCAGGAGGATGGCCGAGACATGCGCCTTGATCGTCGCTTCGGAAACGCCGAGTTCGTAGGCGATCTGTTTGTTGAGCAGACCTTCGCCGAGCATGGTGAGCACGCGGCTTTGCTGCGGCGTCAGCGTGTGCAGGCGGTGAATGAGATCGGCCACGTCCGGATCCTGTTCATGGCCGTCGCGATAATTCTCGGGCGTGGCAATATCGCCGGCAAGCACAGTCTGGATGCTGCTGCGGATATCTTCGATGCCGGACGACTTGGAAATGAAGCCGGAAGCGCCGAGTTCCAGCGCGCGGCGGATCGTCGTCGCGTCGTCGGTTGCGGAGATGATCACGATCGGCAGGCTGGCGAATTCGGCACGCAGAGCCATCAGCCCGGAAAAGCCGCTGACGCCCGGCATGGCAAGATCGAGCAGCATGATATCCGCGTCCGGATGATCGGTTGCGGCAGCACGCGCGGCCGAGAAATCGCCGGCTTCCACGATCGCGTGCTGCCCCTCCATGCCGGTCACGGCCTGGCGCAGCGCATCCCGGAAAAGCGGATGGTCGTCCGCAATGATCATCGTCTGTTCCTGCATCGAAAACTCCCTCCCAAGAGCTCGATTCCATCCCCTCATGTGCGAGGCTACGCGCCGCACATGCCTTCTGCTTCATACTACTACATCAAATCAGGTCTTCTGCGGAAGAGGCGCGGACTTTTCTTCCTCCTGGAATTGCTTCACCATGCCCATGAAGCTCTTCATCATTCGCTCCATGATGCTGATCGAGCGGTCGATCTCGGCATCGGTGGGCAGCGCCTTGTTGACGATGCTCTTGTTTTCGAGCGCAGTCACGCGGTCGGAAAGCCTGTCGAGTTCGTCGTCATAAGCTGCGCGTTCGTCCGCCGCCATGCGGCATACCAGCGAACCGTCCTTTTCCTCGCAAAGCGCCATCGCGCCGGTATGCTTGTCGAGGCGGACGAAATGGTCTCCGCTGCGCTCGAGCTGGAAGCGCGCCGGGTCCTGCTCGGCGGCGAGCGCTGTCAGCGGCAGAAGAATTGCGGTAATCCCGATTGCGATCGTCTTCATGATTGATCCTCCGGATTTCTGTTGCGGCTATCCTGTTTTTCATGGGGGAGCCGTGGACATCGCCGTTCCTTTCCGGCAAAGCGCTCACCTACAGCATCAGCCATTGCATGAGGCCATCATGAGCGTGACACCCGTCGTTTACAAGATCGTGACCGAGGCTCTCTGGCAAGAAGCCAGGCAAAGCGGCGTTTTTCGCGGCGCAGGCATCGACCTTAAGGACAATTTCATTCATCTCTCGACGGAAAGGCAGGTGCGACGGACCGTGGCCCTGTTTTTCGCAGGCCAGCCCGGTCTGCTGCTCATTGCCATTGATAGCGGCAAGCTCGGCGACAAGCTGATCTTCGAACCCTCCAGGGACGGCGATCTTTTCCCGCATCTTTATGCCGAACTGCCGCTTTCGGCGGTTATCTGGGAAAGGCCGTTGCCGCTCGATGATGCCGGACAGCATATCTTCCCGGAACTCCTGTCATGATCGGCGCGTTCAAGCACACTGCCCGCAAGGGGCTCTTCCTCTTCGATCCCGAAACGGCGCACGGCATGTCAATCGCCGCGCTTAAATCCGGCCTGGTTCCCGCCTGCCGTATTTCGCCTGATCCGCG
The DNA here is from genome assembly GCF_013004495.1 of Rhizobium sp. SEMIA 4085. Taxonomy (NCBI): domain Bacteria; kingdom Pseudomonadati; phylum Pseudomonadota; class Alphaproteobacteria; order Hyphomicrobiales; family Rhizobiaceae; genus Rhizobium; species Rhizobium sp. SEMIA 4085. Next base: position 1,290 of record NZ_JABEPH010000277.1, on the reverse strand, counting down.
GCTGGTGCAGACGGTCGCCGGCCTCACCTTCGAAAATCCGCTCGGCATGGCAGCCGGTTACGACAAGAATGCCGAAGTTCCGGAGGCCCTCTTGAAGCTCGGTTTCGGCTTTACCGAGATCGGCACGGTGACGCCCAAGCCGCAATCAGGCAATCCGCGCCCGCGCATTTTTCGTCTGGTGGATGACGAAGGGGTTATCAACCGCCTCGGCTTCAACAACGAGGGTCATGACGCCGCCTTCCGGCGTCTGTCGGCGATCCGCGGCCAGGGCATTATCGGCGTCAACATCGGCGCCAACAAGGACAGCGAAAACCGCATCGCCGACTATGTGGCCGGCATCCGCCGTTTCTATTCGGTGGCGCGCTATTTCACCGCCAACATCTCCTCGCCGAATACGCCGGGCCTGCGTGACCTGCAGGCACGTGAGAGCCTGGCCGCTCTTCTGTCCGCCGTAATTGCCGCCCGCGATGAAGAGGCCGCGAGATCGGGCCGGACGATCCCGGTCTTCCTCAAGATTGCGCCCGATCTCACCGAGGAGGGCATGGACGATATCGCCGCCGAAGCGCTCACCCATGGGCTGGAGGGCCTGATCGTCTCGAACACGACGCTCGCCCGCGACAGTCTGAAGGATCAGCGGCAGGCGAAGGAAGCGGGCGGTCTTTCCGGCAAGCCGCTTTTCGAGAAGTCGACCGCGGTTCTCGCGAAAATGCGCAAGCGCGTCGGCGCAGCGCTCCCGATCATCGGCGTCGGCGGCGTTTCCTCGGCGGAGACAGCGTTAGAAAAGATCAGGGCAGGGGCCGATCTGGTGCAGCTTTATTCTGGCATGGTCTATGAGGGCCCGGGTCTTCCGGGCAAGATCGTGCGCGGCCTTTCAAAGCTCCTCGACCGTGAGCAGGTCTCGTCGATCCGCCACCTGCGAGACACGCGCGCTGATCACTGGGCCACCCGAAACGTCTGATTGGCCCGACGCTTCACCAGATGTGAGCTTGAGCGTCCGAGGAGAGCCATGACAACGCTTGGGATTTTACGATCTGAGGGAATGCAACATAGAAACGCGAGACGCTGGCAAGCGCGAGAGCGCCGCCCAGCACGGCGCATTTGCGGATATCCATGGTCGACGTCTTGGCTATTCTGAATCAACCCGCACTGGCCCGCTGCCCGCATCATGAAGGTGAAATTCAGCTTCGGCGGCGCCTCAGTCGTCTCGGGAGACGGTCTTCACTCTTGACGGAGACTCGCATGTCCGCGAGAGCTTCACCCCGCTGTTCGTCCCATCAGTCTCCCGCCATT
>NZ_JABEPH010000276.1:0-8286 GCF_013004495.1 Rhizobium sp. SEMIA 4085 | reverse complement strand
CATGAGGGCGGTTACCCTCTAGCCACACCGGAGGGGTGAGGAAGGACGACGAAAAACCGGCAGCATCCGGGTGAGGCAGGTTGGTGGCCTTGAGAGCCCACAAACCCGCTCCACCGGCGACGAAGGTCGCAAGTACACCCGGCAGGCCCCCACCCCCCCCCGCAATGCCGAACCCCGCGTCCGGCGCCCAGAAGGCCTTCCGGCCGGGTCCGCCGGCCTCGCCGACTCCCGCCACGTCGATCCCTAAAATAGCCGGCAGGGGGTGCCGGGCATGTGGTGCTTGGCCACTTTTGATCTTGAGATCGAGAGGATTGACGCTGCTCGCCTTGACGCGGACAAGAACCTCGCCCGCCGCAGGTGTCGGACGGACCATGCTCGTGCGGACAAAGTCCGAGTTTGTTTCGGTCAGGACGAGCGCGTCCATTTCGGTTGCGGTGGTCTCCATCTGCCTACCCTTTTTGCGGCGTCAACGATTATCCGGCGACAGGCAAAGGATGGCAGAACGGGGTGGCCACAAGCCAGTGAATCGTCGTGAAATCTTGTGATGGACGACCTGATTGACCGCGCAGGGGCGGCAGGCGAAGGTCAGGAGGTCCCGGCCAACAAGGCCTCGGCTGCCCTCATGTCGGCCGTGTCGAAACCTTCGGTGAACCGGTCATAGACTGCGGCCAGTAGCAGACGCGCGTGGGCTGGGTCGCCCCGATCACGCGTCAGATGCACTAGACTTATGATCGCCCTGAGCTCCCATGACAACGCGTCCTGCCGGCGCGCCAGGTCGATGGATTGGAGAAAGCATTGCTCGGCCCTCTCCATGCCGCCGCCACCGCGCCGCAGAATCTCTCCATTCAAACGGTAGAGTTCCGCGATGCACCAGAGTTCCTCCTTCTCTACGCTTGCCCTGATCGCCTCCTCCACCAGCGCCAGCGCCTCAGCGTGTTGTCCAAGAGAAGACAAGCCGTCGGCAAGGAAACCGAGAAATCTTACATTGTAGAGAGTGAAGAGCTTGACCTGGCGCAGTTCCGCCAACCCATTGCGGAGAAGAGGAACGCCGCTCTCGGAAAGGCCTCGCTGGATCAGCAGCGCCGCCTTCCAGCAGCGACCAAAAACCTCCCATGGGCCGAGGGCGTTTACTTTCGCCAAGTCGAGAAGCTCGGTGATCGCCGAATCCGCTGCCGCCAGTTCGCCGATATGGACAAGAACCGGACATGACCACCGCGCCAACGCTTCACACAATGAGATCGCGTGGCCGGAGACACGCGCGGCCTCGACGGCGGCCTCGACCGCCCAGATTGCCTGGTTCGGGAAGCCTTGCAACCACAGGAGCTGGGCGGGTTGGATTCGCGCCGACACCGATTGACCGAACCTGAAGCGCACCGAAGTCGCGGAGGCGGTTTCAGCTGAGACATCATGGGCCAGCATAAGATCGGCGTGACGACGGGCACTTCGGAAATCCCCCATGCAGAAAAGCGTCATGCTGAGCATGCGGTCGCCGATGAATCGATCAAGGCCGGTTTGAGCGAGTGCCAAGAACCGTTCTGCATTTCCAAGCGATGCTCTATATTCACCCATGCCCACCTGTGCGAACCACAAGCCCCAAAGAGCCTCCGCCTGGGCGTCTACGTCGCCCAGTTGTTCCGATATCTCCAACGCCTTGGCGAACGCGGCCGGAGCCTGTGGCGCGAAGCCGACCTTGAAAGCCTGCGAGAGCCCGAGCGCTCTGTAGAGCTGCATGATTTGACGAGCCTGCTCGTCTCTTCGCTCTCCCGGGGCGATGCCGAGCAGCGCGCGTCGGACGCTCGTTAGACACTCGTCGACCAGAGAGAGCTGATACCAGACGGGGATGGCGGCAACCGTTACTGCTGACCCGATCTCAACGTCGTCACCATCTGCGTAGGCCCATTCCAGAACGAAGCGAACGTTGTTGATGTGAGGGCCATACCTTAACAACCATTCGTCGCTCGAGAGGGCTTCGACTTCCTCATGCGAACGCTTGAGAGCATCGCACAGATAGTTCGCAAGGCGTCGCATAACGCCATCGAACTCACCTTTCTGCCGTAATTTGTGCAAGACGTACGACCGAGTCGTATCGAGTACGCGGTATCGTGCGACCTTGCCGCGAGCGTCGGCCGCCACGAGGGATTTGGCGACCAGGTGTGCCAGCTGGGTGGAAACATCGCACTCGATGTCCTCTGCAAGGGCATCTGCCGCTTCCCGCCCAAAGTCACCCGCGAATATGGCGAGTCGACGCAAAACCGTCTGCTCCCCTTCCGGAAGTGCTTCGTAGCTCCAGTCGATCATCGCAGCCAACGTTTGGTGGCGAGGAAGAGCTGTGCGGCGTCCGCCAGTCAGCAACCGCAGATGATCATTCAGAAGTTCCGCGATCCCACGCGTGCCGAATGCTTCTACCCGTCCGGCGGCGAGCTCGATCGCGAGGGCGATCCCATCGAGCTGTCGGCATATGTGCGTGACGAGGGGCGCTTCGTCGTCGTCAAACCTGTATTCGCTCCCGGACGAGGTCGCCCGTTCGACGAACAAGCGGATCGCGGGAAACTCCAATGCGTCTGCGGCCGTCAGACCCGCTGCCAGCGGCGGCATTTCGAGAGGCGGGAGCCTATACACGCTTTCGCCTTCCACCCGCAGCGCTTCGCGGCTGGTGGCGAGTATATTGATCTGGGGCGCTTCCCGGAGCAGGGTCTCCGCGAGGCGGGCCGTTGCGTCAAGGACGAGTTCGCAGCTGTCAAGCACGAGCAGAAGACGCTTTTCACGGAGGTATGGGATAAGGCTCGCGGTCGGATCACCCGATGTCTCCGGAAGCCGAAGCTCCGAAGCCAGGATTGAAGGCAGGAGCTGAGAATTCGTAAGCGGCGCTAGGTCCAAAAAGCATAGGCCATGCTCGTACGATGACAACATTTGTTCTGCCACACTGATGGCAACGGTCGTCTTTCCGATGCCGCCCGGTCCAACGATGGTGACCAGACGAAATCGTTGAAATCGGCCTTCCACGACCTTGATGGCTTCGTCACGTCCGATCGGGCGTGTAAGCTGCCTTGGGAGATTGTTCGGCGCGGCTGTCGCGTCGGCCCTTTTCTCGACTTGGGAATGAGAGAGTGGAGCGATGAACCGATAGCCTCTCGATGGGACGGCGGCGATGAAGCGCGCAGCGGCCTGGTCGTCGCCGAGCACCCTTCGAAGCAAGGCGATTTGCGCTCGGAGGTTCGACTCCTCGACTATGGCGTTTGGCCAGGCCCGCGCGATCAATTCATCCTTCGTCACAAGTTCGCCCGCTCGCTCCGTCAACGCGATGAGGAGGTCGAGCGCTCGGGAGCCGATTGTGACAGGCTCATCGCCTTTGAGCAGAAGATGTCGCCCTGGGTAGAGGAAGAATGCACCGAACGTGGTCACTACATCGGCCGCAGCCGTTGCCTGTGCTGAAGCTTGCCCTTGCATCTATCCTTCCCTGATAACGGAGAATTGTCGGTCCAGAATATGAGGTAATGCTGCGAAGCAAGGGCGAGTTTTCCAGTGTCAACTTGCTGACGACCGAATAATTACTCGATCCCTGAAGTAATTGATGATCCTGACGCAGGAAGGCGTCCATATATTTTTGCAGCAATCTTACGTTCTTTGGCTCGAACATGTCAAAGGGGCAAGCATCGTGTCTCAAATTCTTGCGATGTCTAAACCAGTCAGCGTCGCGCTCGCGCGCCACAGGCATTCGGCCCTTTCCTGGTCGACCGCATAGGGACGCACCCCGAACCCCCGATCCAAGAGCGTAGTTTTCGGACTTCGATTTGAAGCAATCGAGCGTTTAAGAAAGACCGGGCGGAGTTTCATCGCCCATGGTGCTATATCCATAGGGATACCCCATTAAAGCGACATCCAGGCCTGCTACAAACATGAACTTGAACGCATAGATTTGTGAAAGCAGATTGATCTCTTTCGACGTGGCTGGAATACCGACGGTTCGCTCTATCAACGCGGGGCCGCATATTTCGAACTTTCGGGATGAATTATAAAATCTGCTATAACAATAATAATTTAGTCCAATTAACCTGAAAAACCAATGAGTTACTGGAGATATGGCGGAAGAGGTGGGATTCGAACCCACGGTACGGTTTCCCGCACGCCGGTTTTCAAGACCGGTTCCTTAAACCACTCGGACACTCTTCCATCTATTTGAAAAGGTTTAGAATTCTACATTCTGTTGAATTCCCGAAACCGGCCGTTGCTACCGGTTTGCTACCCAATCACTCGACGGCTGGCTTTTTAGCAGCTTTGATTGCGGCGTCAACTTGCTCTGCAGCATTTGCCTGCATTCCCGGCATGACATGCGAATAAAGATCAAGGGTGATGCCAACCGTCGAATGGCCCAGCCTTTCACTGGCGATCTTCGGATGAACGCCGGCCGCAAGAAGCTGCGTCGCATGCGAGTGCCGGAGATCATGAAAGCGAATGCGGGGCAGGGAGGTTTTCGCAAGCAGCCTCGTCCATTCGTGGGTCAGCGAAACGGGCTTCAGGGGCTTGCCGTCGACCTGTGCCACCACGAACGAATCATCCCTCGGTCGCATACCGAGCTTTAGCTGCTCTTCCGCCTGGGCGAGCCGGTGACGCTTCAATTCCTCCAAAACGGTCGACGACAGCGCAACAGTGCGCGCCTTGCCTGATTTGGTCTCTTTGTACCTGACTTCCGTTCCAACCTGCTCAGCGCTCTCCCTGACCGCAAGGACGGCATTCGCCAAATCGACATCTCGCCAGCGCAGCGCAAGGATTTCACCTCTCCTGAGCCCACAGAGCGCCGCCAGGAGCGCCGGCACAAATACTCGGCTTTTGCGCAGGTCATCGAGCATGACGGCCGTCTGCGGCGCTGTGTAGGCCTCCATCTTCTGGCGTTCGACCTTCGGCGGCCTCGTCAATGCGACAGGGTTCTTCTTCAGCAGATCCCACTTCATCGCTTGGTCCATCGCCGTGAGCATTACCCGCCGGCAGTGATGGACGGTGCGAGGTGACAAGCCTCCCTTTCCGTCACGTCTGCCGCTCTCAAGCAATTGGCCCCAGGCGGCATCAATCTTCGCCGCGGTGAGCTTGTTCAGCGTGATCGAGCCGAGGACGGGCGCCACGTTCTTCAAAAGCAGTTCTTCGTAGCGCTGATGTGTCTTAGGCGAAACGTTCGCTTTCTCAAGCTTAAGCCATTCGACAAAATACTCTCGCACAGTTGTCTTGGCGGGTTCGATATAGTTTCCGCCGTCCAGTTCGGCTATCAGGCGTGCGCATTCGGTCTCGGCTTGGCGCTTCGTCCCGTGAACGCTGTGCCATTTTCGCCGCCGCTTCCCTGTCTCAGGATCAGGGAGATCGATTACGATGGCCCACTTTCCAGGCGACCTTTCGCGGATATGACCTTTCATGTGGTCGGTTCCTTCTCTTCGTCCTCGTTTTCAAACTTGAGTAGGCCAGCGTTCGCAAGATGGCTGGCCACGCGGCCTTTCAGGGATTCGATTGCGAGATACACCTCATCCTTTTCCCATCCCGCTTTTGGCTGCGCGACGAGGAGCGCTTCAAAGACGCCGAAGACAGCCGCGCGATAGCATTGCGGTTCCCGCATCCACTCGGTGGCAGTCCATTCGGGATGGCCGAGCGCGTGCGCCATCATGCCGCCGTTGTGACCAAAGGCCGCGATCATCAGAGTGACCTTCTGGCGCATCTGCGGGCCGCCCATGGCGTCCTCGATTACCTTTTCCAGGTCAAACGAGCGCTCTAGACGGAACTCTACTTCCTGCACCATCGATCGCCCGCTTGCGGCGGCTGCCGCCTCGATCCGCTCCCGCATTTCCTTCGTCGTGCGCACATTGAGCGGATGGCGCTTTACCGCTTCGGTTGGCTTCTTTGTCATCCCTTCACATCCCATTCTGTCTGGTGCGTAACATATTACGCAGATCCCTTGACGTCAAGGCACGTCTCATCTAGTTTGCTTTATGCGTAACAGGTAACGCATAGGAGGACAGGAATGGCTGAGTGGCTTGAAGAAATCCTGAGGCACCCGACTACCTCAATTCCCAACGCCGGCAAGGCACTTGGGTTGTCGCGCAACGCGAGTTACCAGGCGGCGGGAAGAGGCGAAATTTTGGTCCTGCAGTTCGGTCGCCTGAAGCGTGTCCCGACCGAATGGCTACGCTCGACGCTGCTGCTTCCAAAAAAATGAAACCGCCGCGAAGAACGCGGCGGCTCGGACAGGACTTGCAGGCATCGGAAGTGCCAAAAAAATAGTCCCATCTAGTCTCACGTGCAAGCTCGCGGCGGCTTCCAGAGGGAAACCGCTTACAATGACCGCTGAAGCAAACCACACAGCCCACGAGGCGTTTGCGACGCTGATCGCCCGCAGCGGCGGGGGGTCGCCATGAAAGCCTTCGCCGCTTGGAAGCTGGACTTGCTCGACCGCATGTCGGCTGACCACCGCCTGACGGCGACCGATTTCCGGGTGGCTTATCGCCTGTTTTCCTACATGGACGCGGAAAGCGGCAATTGCTTTCCGAGGCAAGAAACAATCGCCGCCGATGTTGATGTGACGGATCGCACGGTCCGGAACGCGCTCGCCAATCTCCGCGCTTGCGATTGGCTCGAAATCGAAGAACGGGCGCTCCCAAAGGGCCGGGGCAAATCGAATTTTTATCGTTTTCGGGACGCGACCACCGGCACTAGAGTTCCGGTAATCGATGCGACCACCGGCACCACAAATCCGGTGAACGATACGACCACAGGAAATTTGGCGCAGGACTTCCGGAAGACAGCTTCCGGCGCCTCTATAGATGAACACGTTGGAAGGAACACGTTGAATCGAGAGAGCACGAAACGCGCTCCGCGAGCCCACCCCCTTCCTGAGGATTTCAAACCGGATTTGCGAGTCGCTCATGCCGCTGGCATGGAACAGGCTGAGGCCCAGCGACAGGCTGCCCTCTTTCTCGACCACTACCGCGGCAACGGAAAGCCAATGCGCGACTGGAATGCCGCGTGGCGCAACTGGATTCGCCGCGTGCCGGATTTCGCGAGCCGCCCCAACGGGCCGGATCGCCAGCAAGGCCGCCCACCCCACATTGCCGACCAAGCTTACGAAGATGCCCGCCAAGCGTTCGTGAGAGAACATCAAGGAGGACTTTCCGATGACGGCGTCGAACCTGCCGACGATCCAGCCGGATATCTACCGCCCGGCGTCCGACAGTGAAAAATTAACTGTGCTCACCCGGCTGCTCGCGACTTACCCGTGCCGCGCGCCGAGCGATTTCCGGCTCGTGAAGCCCGCCTATATGCAGGCGATGGAAAAAGTTAGCCAATATGCGCTGTTCGAGGCGGAACGCCGGATCAATCAAAATGCCCTGGGCCACGGCTTCATGCCGTCGCCGTCGGAATTGCGCGGCCAGATTGACCACGTGATGGAGCCGTTCTTAGAGCGCGAGCGACGGGCGCGAGCGGAGGCAAAACGCTACGCATGGCCGCGCGAAATAGAGGGATCGCCACGGCTGGATGAGGCGGCTCGGGCGCGTATCCGTGAACTTCATCGCCAATATCGCGCGTGGCGGGAGGTGAACCATCCGGAGTCGACAAGAGCGAAAGCGCCGCCGAAGCCGCCGAGGCAGATCCCGGATTATTCGGAAGAGCAGATTGAAATCACCGATGCCTTGCGACGGGCGCTGAAGGCGAAAGAGGCCGTCACAAAGAACCTTTCTTCGGCCTCGGAACGGAGGCGGCCCCATGAGCCCAAGCCGTGAACGATCCCGGCGGTGGAGGCGGCGGCGAGCGTCCGGGCGCGCCGTCTTCCGCATCGAGGCCGATGAGGCCGCCGTCGTCGACATGCTTGTTGGATCCGGTCACCTGAGCCTCAGCGCGGCGGACGACCCCGAGCAGGTCCGACTCGCCCTTGAACAGTTGGTCTCGTCGCTCGTCGCCATGGACATCCACCTAACGTAGGCGCGCGACTCGTCACGTCATCGGTTCGCGAAATCTGCCACACTCGCGGTGGTCAACAGGAGCTTTGCCGATGCGCACCGCCGTAGCCGTTCCAACGTCCTCGCCAATCGAATCTGCGGGCATTGCCCAGATCGCCCGCATCAAGGGCCTCGCCGCTCTCGGCCGTGGCGACACTTACGATCTCGCCGAACAGTTAGGCAGCAGCCGCGTTCGGAAGGCCGTCAGCGCCATGACGACCGGCAACACGCCCGACATGCCCGACATGGTGTCTCTTATCCACTACTCCGCGCCCACGAGACACCGGAACACATCGTCTGCCGCATTCTGCTT
>NZ_JABEPH010000275.1:0-8323 GCF_013004495.1 Rhizobium sp. SEMIA 4085 | reverse complement strand
CCCGGGACGATGCGTGCGTAGACTCTGGTGCGGCCGGCGACGTCGTCCGACGTCACCGTCAGCATTTCCTGCAGCGTATAGGCTGCGCCGTATGCTTCCAGAGCCCAGACCTCCATTTCGCCGAAGCGCTGGCCGCCGAACTGGGCCTTGCCGCCCAGCGGCTGCTGGGTCACGAGCGAGTAAGGACCGATCGAACGGGCGTGGATCTTGTCGTCGACCAGGTGGTTGAGCTTCAGCATGTAGATGTAGCCCACGGTCACCTGACGGTCGAACTGCTCGCCGGTACGGCCGTCATACAGCGTCGACTGACCGGAATCCTTGAGACCCGCCAGACGCAGCATCTCGTTGACATCGCCTTCATGGGCGCCGTCAAAGACCGGCGTTGCGATCGAAACGCCGCGCTTCCACTGGTCGGCAAGACGCAGAACCGAGTCATCGTCGAAGTCCTTGACCTGCTCGGCCTTCGGACCGTCGCCGACAACGTCGCCGATCGTCTTGCGCAACGGCTCGATATTGCCGTTCGCCTTGTAGGCTTCGATCAGGTCACCGATCTGCTTGCCCATGCCGGCGCAAGCCCAGCCGAGGTGCGTCTCGAGGATCTGGCCGACGTTCATGCGCGAAGGCACGCCCAGCGGGTTCAGAACGACGTCGACATGCGTGCCGTCTTCGAGGAACGGCATGTCTTCGACCGGAACGATGCGCGACACGACACCCTTGTTGCCGTGACGGCCAGCCATCTTGTCGCCCGGCTGGATCTTGCGCTTCACTGCGACGAAGACCTTGACCATCTTCATGACGCCAGGAGGCATTTCGTCGCCGCGCTGGACCTTCTCGACCTTGTCCATGAAGCGCTGCTCAAGGCGCGACTTGGATTCATCGTACTGGCCGCGGAGCGCTTCGAGTTCGCTCTGGACCTTCTCGTCCTCGACTGCGAACATCCACCACTGCGAGCGGGGATATTCGGAGACCACGGCGTTCGAAAGCTCGGTGCCCTTCTTGAAGCCCTTCGGGCCGGCGATGGACATCTGGCCGCGGAGCATCTCGATCAGACGGCCGTAGACGTTACGGTCGAGAATCGCCTGCTCGTCGTCGCGGTCCTTGGCAAGACGCTCGATCTCTTCGCGCTCGATTGCCATTGCGCGCTCGTCCTTTTCAACGCCGTGGCGGTTGAAGACGCGCACTTCGACGATCGTGCCGTAGGTGCCGGGCGGCATGCGCATCGACGTATCGCGGACGTCGGACGCCTTTTCACCGAAAATGGCGCGCAGGAGCTTTTCTTCCGGCGTCATCGGGCTTTCACCCTTCGGCGTGATCTTGCCGACAAGGATATCACCCGGCTGAACTTCGGCGCCGATGTAGACGATGCCTGCCTCGTCGAGATTCTTCAGCGCTTCTTCCGAAACATTCGGAATATCGCGCGTGATTTCTTCCGGACCAAGCTTCGTGTCGCGCGCCATCACTTCGAATTCTTCGATGTGGATGGAGGTGAACACGTCGTCGGCAACGATACGCTCGGAGAGCAGGATCGAATCTTCGTAGTTGTAGCCGTTCCACGGCATGAACGCGACGAGCGCGTTGCGGCCGAGAGCCAGATCGCCAAGGTCGGTCGACGGACCGTCCGCCAGAATGTCGCCGCGGTTGACAACGTCACCGACGGTGACCAGCGGACGCTGGTTGACGCAGGTGTTCTGGTTCGAACGCTGGAACTTCTGCAGGCGGTAGATATCGACACCGGACTTGCCGGCTTCGAGGTCTTCCGTTGCGCGGATGACGATACGCGTGGCGTCGACCTGGTCAACGACGCCACCGCGGCGGGCGCCGATAGCTGCACCGGAGTCGCGAGCGACGACCGGCTCCATGCCGGTGCCGACGAACGGAGCTTCGGCACGCAGCAACGGAACAGCCTGGCGCTGCATGTTCGAGCCCATGAGGGCGCGGTTCGCGTCGTCGTTTTCCAGGAACGGGATAAGAGCGGCTGCGACCGAAACGACCTGCTTCGGCGAGACGTCCATCAGGTTCATGCTGTCGCGCGGGGCGAGCATGACTTCGCCAGCGTGACGGCACACGACGAATTCGTCAACGAAGGAACCGTCCTTGTCGAGCTCGGCGTTGGCCTGTGCGACGTAATACTTCGCCTCTTCCATGGCCGACAGGTAAAGAACATCGTTCGTCACCTTGCCGTCGACGATGCGGCGGTAAGGGCTCTCGATGAAGCCGTACTTGTTGACGCGCGCAAAGGTCGCCAGCGAGTTGATGAGACCGATGTTCGGGCCTTCCGGCGTTTCGATCGGGCAAATACGGCCGTAGTGGGTCGGATGAACGTCGCGGACTTCAAAGCCGGCGCGCTCGCGGGTCAGCCCGCCCGGGCCAAGTGCCGAGAGACGGCGCTTGTGGGTGATCTCCGACAGCGGGTTGACCTGGTCCATGAACTGCGAGAGCTGCGAGGAGCCGAAGAATTCGCGAACGGCAGCAGCTGCCGGCTTCGCGTTGATCAGATCCTGCGGCATGACCGTGTCGATTTCGATCGAGGACATGCGCTCCTTGATCGCGCGCTCCATGCGCAAAAGGCCCAGACGGTACTGGTTTTCCATCAGCTCGCCGACCGAGCGGACGCGGCGGTTGCCAAGGTTGTCGATGTCGTCGATCTCGCCCTTGCCGTCGCGTAGCTCGACAAGCATCTTGACTACGGCCAGGATGTCGTCCTTGCGCAGGACGCGGACGGTGTCTTCGACGTCGAGGTCGAGACGCATGTTCATCTTCACGCGGCCGACGGCGGAGAGGTCGTAACGCTCCGCATCGAAGAACAGCGAGTTGAACATGGCTTCGGCCGATTCCATGGTCGGCGGTTCACCGGGACGCATGACGCGGTAGATGTCGAACAGCGCGTCCTGGCGGTTCTCGTTCTTATCGGCGTTGAGCGTGTTGCGGATGTAGGCGCCGACATTGATGTGGTCGATGCCGAGAACCGGGATTTCGTCGAAACCGTTGGCGAGGATGACCGGCAGGGTCTTTTCGTCGATTTCGTCGCCGGCTTCGAGATAGATCTCACCCGTCGAGTAGTTGACGATGTCTTCTGCGAGGTAGTTGCCGTAGAGATCGTCGTCCGTCGCCTTCAGAGCCTTGAGACCCTTGTCGGAAAGCTGGCGGAGCAGACGCGGGGTCAGCTTCTTGCCCGCTTCGACCACGACTTCGCCGGTGTCGGCGTCGACCATCTCGGTGATCGCCTTGGCGCCCTTCAGCGCCTCGGGCTGGAAGGGAATGCGCCAGCCTTCGCCGTCGCGCTTGTAGAGCGACTTCGTATAGAAGGTGTCGAGGATTTCCTCGCCATCCATGCCGAGGGCCATCAGCAGCGACGACACTGGAATCTTGCGGCGGCGGTCGATACGGGCATAGACGATGTCTTTGGCGTCGAACTCGATGTCGAGCCAGGAGCCGCGATACGGGATCACGCGGGCGGCGAAGAGCAGCTTGCCGGAAGAATGGCTCTTGCCCTTGTCATGGTCGAAGAAGACGCCCGGCGAACGGTGCATCTGGGACACGATCACGCGCTCGGTGCCGTTCACGATGAACGTGCCGTTGTTCGTCATGAGCGGCATGTCACCCATGTAGACGGACTGTTCCTTGATGTCCTTGATCGACTTCGCGCCGGTATCCTCGTCGATATCGAACACGATGAGACGGAGGGTAACCTTCAGCGGCGCGGCATAGGTCAGGTCGCGCTGGCGGCATTCGTCGACGTCGAACTTCGGCGGTTCGAACTCATAGGACACGAATTCCAGCATCGAAGCGCCGGAGAAGTCCGTGATCGGGAAAACTGACTTGAAGACGGCCTGAAGGCCTTCGTCAGGGCGGCCGCCCTTGGGCTCTTCTACCATCAGGAATTGGTCGTAGGACGCCTTCTGAACCTCGATGAGGTTCGGCATTTCTGCGACTTCGGGGATTTTACCAAAAAACTTGCGTACGCGCCTACGACCGTTGAACGAAAGGGTCTGAGCCATCGTCGCTCCTTCAAAATTGCATCCGGGCCTGCAACGGACGGGAACCGCTGGCCAGGCGATCCCGTCGATCAATGGATAATTCAATCTCGTCCCACTTCCCGAAGCCACATGGCCGGATTGCCGTGCGCTTCGGTTCGAGACCATGCTCTTGAAGAACCCATTACCCAAAAGCCGTTTTCACGCGGCTTTTGGGTAATTCGTTCACAAAAACGGCAAATGGGAGACGGTGAAGACCGCCTCCCAGATGCAGTTCAAGATTACTTGACGTCGGCCTTTGCGCCAGCGTCTTCAAGCTTCTTCTTGATGTCAGCGGCTTCAGCCTTGGAGACGGCTTCCTTGACAGCCTTCGGAGCGGCTTCAACGAGGTCCTTGGCTTCCTTGAGGCCGAGGCCGGTGATGGCGCGGACTTCCTTGATGACGTTGATCTTGTTGGCGCCGGCATCCGTGAGGATGACGTCGAACTCGGTCTTTTCTTCTTCAGCAGCGGCAGCAGCGCCACCAGCACCACCAGCAGCGGCAGCAACAGCTACCGGAGCAGCAGCGGAAACGCCCCACTTTTCTTCGAGAAGCTTGGACAGTTCTGCAGCTTCCAGAACGGTCAGCGAGGAGAGGTCGTCTACGATCTTTGCGAGATCAGCCATTTTATCAGTTCCTTTTGTTCGGTTCGAACCGGTTTTCTATAAACAGCGAAAAACCGCCTTAAGCGGCTTCGTCCTTCTTGGCGTAAGCCGAAAACACTCGGGCAAGCTGGCTTGCCGGTGCTGCAACAACGCCTGCGATGCGGGTAGCCGGTGTCTGGATCATGCCCAGCAGCTTCGCGCGCAGTTCGTCCAACGACGGCAGGGTCGCAAGCGACTTGACTGCATCGGCGTTGAGCGTGGTTGTTCCCATGGCGCCGCCGAGCACAACGATCTTGTCGTTGCCCTTGGCGAAATCCACGACGACTTTCGGAGCGGTGATCGGATCGGCGCTGTATGCAATCAGCGTCTGACCGGTGAAGAGATTGGAAATCCCTTCCGCTTCCGTACCCTGAAGGGCGATCTTGGCCAGGCGGTTCTTCGCGACTCTGACGGTGCCGCCAGCAGCGCGCATCTTCGAACGGAAGTCGTTCATCTGCGCGACTGTAGCACCAGCATAGTGGGCCACGACAACCGAGCCCGAAGCCTTGAAGACTTCGTTCAGTTCCGTGACGAATTCGCGTTTTTCCGCTCTTTCCACTGCCTATCTCCAGTTGGCGGGACCGTGAAACGGACCCACCGGGTTGCCTTTGCCTCCCGGGATCAGAAGCGATCCCAAGCGGCGCTTGAGGATCCTGTCCCCTCGCGCTTCGCGCCAAAAGGCCGAAGGCACAAGGCATCCAAGGCTCGAACCAAATCCATGAAGCTGAGCTTCATCGAAATTCGGGTCTTACCCGTCTCATGCAGGCCGAAGTGATTAAGGGAAAACCACCTGCAATCTCGGACAGGATTCCGGATTGCTCCGGAATATTCCGGCCCCTTTCGAGGCCGGAATTCTTGCCACCGGGCAAAGCCCGATGAAATTCGTTAAGCGGCCGTGACCGACGACGGGTCGATCTTGACGCCCGGGCCCATGGTCGAAGAGATCGCTACGCGCTTGACGTAGTTGCCCTTTGCGCCAGCCGGCTTCGCCTTGATGACCGCATCAGCGAAGGCACGGATGTTTTCTTCCAGAGCCTTTGCATCGAAGGATGCCTTGCCGATCCCGGCGTGAACGATACCAGCCTTCTCGACACGGAATTCGACGGCGCCACCCTTGGAGGCCTTGACCGCCCCGGCAACGTCCATGGTGACCGTTCCGACCTTCGGGTTCGGCATCATGCCGCGCGGGCCGAGTACCTTACCGAGACGGCCGACGAGCGGCATCATGTCGGGGGTCGCGATGACACGATCGAAATCGATCTTGCCGCCCTGGACGATTTCGACCAGCTCTTCTGCGCCGACGATGTCAGCACCGGCTGCCTTGGCTTCGTCAGCCTTGGCGCCGCGCGCGAAAACGGCGACGCGAACGTCACGGCCCGTACCGTTCGGAAGGTTGACCACGCCGCGGACCATCTGGTCTGCGTGACGCGGATCGACGCCGAGGTTCATGGCGACTTCGATGGTTTCATCGAACTTGGCGACAGCCCGGTCCTTGACCATGCCGATAGCAAGGTTCAGAGCGTAGAGCTTCGTGGGATCAACACCTTCGTTGATCTTCTTGGTGCGCTTGCCAGCCATGGTCTTAACCTACCACTTCCAGGCCCATGGCGCGGGCAGAGCCCTCGATCATCGCCATTGCACCCTCGATATCTGCTGCGTTAAGGTCCTTCATCTTCGCTTCGGCAATCGCCTTGACCTGAGCCTTGGTCAGCTTGCCAGCGACAGAGCCCTTGCCGGGCGTCTTCGAACCGGACTGGATCTTCGCTTCCTTCTTAAGGAAGTAGCTGACGGGCGGCTGCTTCATCACGAAGGTAAAGGACTTGTCCTGGTAGTAGGTGATGACAACCGGGATCGGCATACCCTTTTCCATTTCCTGCGTGGCGGCATTGAACGCCTTGCAGAATTCCATGATATTGATGCCACGCTGACCAAGCGCCGGGCCGATCGGCGGGGACGGGTTTGCCGATCCTGCCTTGACCTGAAGCTTGAGCTGGCCTGCAACTTTCTTAGCCATAACTCTCTGCCTTTCATTGATGACCGGTTGCCCGGCCAGTGATGCCGGATTTCTCCGGCGGCTGCGGTTGCGTGGTGCGGATTTTAAGGCCCGGCTAAGACCCCTCACCTTCCACGCGGTTGGCGGCTATCGCCGCGCAGAAGCCGGTCAGTACTGACCGACTTCCATCTCAAAAATCAGACCTTTTCGACCTGACCGTATTCCAGCTCGACCGGCGTTGCACGGCCGAAGATCGACACTTCCACCTTCAGGCGCGAACGCTCTTCGTCCACATCCTGAACCGTGCCGTTGAACGACGCGAACGGGCCGTCGGAAACGCGGACCTGTTCGCCAACCTCGAAGGTAACCGAAGCCTTCGGCCGCTCGACACCTTCCTGGACCTGGCCGAGAATGCGCTCGGCTTCGGAGTCCGGAATCGGAACGGGCTTGTTGTCGGAGCCGAGGAAACCAGTGACCTTCGGCGTGTTCTTGATGAGATGGTAGGCCTCGTCCGTCAGGTTTGCTCGAACCATGACATAGCCCGGAAAGAACTTGCGCTCGCTGTCGACCTTGCGGCCGCGGCGCACCTCAACCACCTTCTCGGTCGGCACGAGGATCTTTTCGAAGAGATGCTCGAGCCCCTTCTGCCTGGCCTTCTCCTCGATGGATTCAGCCACCTTCTTCTCAAAATTCGAATACGCGTGGACGATATACCAACGTGCCGCCATCTTATATCTCCACCCGATCAGTTGCCGGTGTTGAGCACGTAGCTCAAAGCCCAGCCAATCAGCTGGTCAGCAGCAAAGAAAAACAGCGCGGCAAAGACGACCATCACCAGAACCATGATCGTCGAGATCATAGTCTCGCGGCGAGACGGCCAGGTAACCTTGGACGTTTCGGTGCGAACCTGCTGTAGGAACGCAAACGGATTAGATTTGGATGCCATCGACTGCCCACGCAATTACGGCACGTAAAGCTGAACATATCAGCCCCACGCACCGCGTGTCTGTTGAACCCTACATAAACACCGATTCCCAATTGCACAAGAGGAAAACCGACGTCTAGCGAAATTTGCCATAATACCCTCCCCGACGGACCGCTGCGAGAACGTCCGCGCTTTCCCTTCGAAGAAGATGGCAGGGGCAGAGGGGCTCGAACCCCCGACCTGCGGTTTTGGAGACCGCCGCTCTACCAGCTGAGCTATACCCCTTTACGCTTTACATTCAGCCCTTTGACCATGAGGGTCGAAGCGCTTCCTGCAAGCATGGCGCTCCCTTTAAGACGGTGGCACGGGATATGCAAGTGCGATTTTCGATTTTTCCCAATCCGCATCACCCCGGCATGGCCTGCGGTCAGAGCTTCACATATTTGCGCCAGTCGTGCTCTTCCTTGAAGCCGAGGACTTCGCGGATCTTGCGGTTGGAAAGCAGCCCCTCATGCTCCCCGATCTCGCGGGTGAAGGGCACGTTCGGAAAGAAGCGTTTGGCGAGTTCCTTCGACGGCATATTGGCAGTCACGGTGTCGTTCACCGCATTGAAGACCTGGAAGCCCAATCCGCTCTTTTCGATGCATAAATGGACGACCTGCGCGAGATCGCGGGCGTCGACATAGTTCCACGCGTTGCGCCGGCGCGTCTCGGGATTGGCGATGAAGCCGGGAAACCTGTCATATTC
>NZ_JABEPH010000002.1:0-81337 GCF_013004495.1 Rhizobium sp. SEMIA 4085 | reverse complement strand
TCATGCGTTGTGTCCGCGCCTTTCCTCTTCGCCCGGCCCTCCCCGGCCCCGTCCTCTCGCTCCTGGCCGTCACCCCCAAGGGCACCGCCGTCCGCATCTGCGGCCATGGCTCAGCGAGATCGATCTGGATTGGCAACGCGATCGAAATTTTGGGCGCCGTCCTGGTGATTTGCATGGGCGTGCTGCTGCTAGGCGCCTCGCTTCAGGGGTAGGCTCTTATTTCCCCCTGCCTCGCTGATAGTGCGCCCTCAGCCAGAATATCGCGAAGAAGCCGAGCAGCAGCGCCGCGCCGGCAATGACCGCAAGCGCGGGAGAATAGCTGCCGATCCAAAGAACGAGCGTCGGCAGGAAATAGATCACCAGTCCCGCGCAAATGAGGATGGTCGCGGCGGCGATCGCCTGAGCACGGCTTTCGGGGCTCATGCGAACCTTTCCTTTTCAAGATCGGAACGGATATCCTGCAGGCGCCGGCGCTGCTTGCCTTGGGCGTCGAAGTTCTCCGGCGAAAGCCAGGTCTCGAAAGCTTCGCTGATCAGCGGCCACTCGCTGTCGATCATCGAGAACCAAGCCGTGTCGCGGTTGCGGCGCTTGGAGATCATATGCTGACGAAAGACACCTTCGAACTTGAAGCCGTAGCGCGCGGCCGTCGTCTTGCTGGCCTCGTTGTTGTTGTCGCACTTCCATTCGTAGCGCCGGTACCCGAGGTCTTCGAAGACGTGCTTGGCCATCAGGTAATGCGCTTCGGTGGAAAGCGGCGAACGCTTCATATCCGGTCCGTGCGCCACGCCGCCGATTTCGACCACGCCGTTGGCTGGGTCGGCACGCATATAATTGGCCATGCCGACGATCCTGCCGGTGGAGGTGTCGCGGAAGATGTGGGTGAGCCAGCCGGACTTGGTATAGGCGTCCTCAAGCCACTTGGCGAAATCGTCGATGCCGGCAAAATCGTCCTGCGCGAAGTAGAGAAGCAGCGGGTTGATGCCCATGGCGCCGAGGCCGTCCCAGAGCGCCTGAAGGTGCTCCGCGCGAACATAGGGCTCGACCGTCACGTAGCGCCCTTTCAGTGTGACATAATCAGGTGCCGGCACCTTGAAATTCGATAGATCGCTCATGCTCACTCCTCTCGTCGGAAGAGTGGATAGGCCAGCCGCCCTAGAAAGGCAACCAGCCTGCATGTCACCGTGACAAGGAAAGCTTGGCGGAGGAAACCGTTGCTTCGATGTGGTCCACAAGCGCATCGGCAAGGCCAAGACGGCCGGCAAGAAGATCGAGATAGCCGCGTTCGGCCCGCGAGTCCGGCTCGATCGTCAGGCGCGAAGCCGTATAGAGCTCGACCTTCTGTTCCTCCGTAGTAGCGGCGGCGACCAGCGCGTCGAGATCAGTCGGCGAGGCAAGCTCGTGCTCGATGAAGGACGCGGCTTCGCCGCTGACGTCGGCGGCCTTTATCTTATCCATGACATGCGCTCGCTCGGCGTCGTCGATATGCCCGTCGGCTTTGGCCGCCGCGATCATGGCGCGGATCAGCACGAGGGCAAATTCGTTGCTGCCAGCAGGCGAAGCCGGACCGAAACCTGAATCGGCGGGTGCCGGCAAAAGAACCGGCGTCGAGGGCGGAGGGGCATCCGAAGGCGTAGCAGGTGCCTGGCCCGCCTGGTAATTCTTATAGGCCTGATAGCCGAGGCCGGCGATAGCTGCGAGCCCGCCGATTGCCAGCGCGTTGCCGGCAATATTGCGGCCCGTCTTTGTTCCGAGAAACACAGTCGCCAGCGCTCCGGCCTTCCACGGATTATCCTTGGCCAACTGGACGGCATCGCCGGCCCGGTTGCGGACACTTCCGCCGACGCCCGGTATTTGCGATCCAAGGAACTGGTCAAGAAGCTTCTTCGCGTCGAACATCCTTCATCGTCTCCCTATTGAGGCAGACCTGAAGATAGGAAGCGGATCGACAAATACAAATGCCGGCGAAACCGCCGGCATCCTGAAGCGATCAGCAAAAAGTCAGGCCTTCAGCGCAGCCGCTTCCGAGGCGAGCTTGGTGATGCCGTCCCAATCGCCCGCAGCGACGAGTTCCTTCGGCGCCACCCAGGATCCGCCAACGCAGATGACGTTCGGCAGTGACAGGTAATCATTGGCGTTTTTGAGCGAAATGCCACCAGTCGGGCAGAAAACGGTGCCGGCGAGCGGCGAGGAAAGCGCCTTGAGATATGCGGCACCGCCCGCCTGTTCGGCCGGGAAGAATTTCAACACCTGGTAGCCTTCTTCGCGAAGCGCCATGACTTCGCTTGCCGTCGCAGCGCCCGGCAGCAGCGGAACTGGAGATGCCGAAGCGGCATCGAGCAGTTCCTGCGTGGCCCCGGGGCTGACGACGAACTTCGAGCCGGCAGCAATGGCCGCATCCCACTGCCGGGCATTCAGGATCGTGCCTGCGCCGACTTCCGCACCTTCGACCTCCTGCGCAACGGCACGGACCGTATCGAGTGCTGCAGGCGTGCGCATGGTGATCTCGATCGCCTTCAAGCCGCCGGCGACCAGCGCACGCGCCAGCGAAACGCCGGACTTCACGTCATCGACGATAAGCACCGGAACAACTGGCTGGAGTTTGAGGATGGAAAGGAGCTTTTCTGTCTTCTCGCCCATGGCCGCACGGTTCCTTAAACGATTGAATTGGGCTCCCGAATACCTCTCTGAACCCTCTTTGTCGAGACAAAACAGATGCGGCAAGAAGATGGGTATCCCTCCTGGAAGTTTTACGTTACGGTACGGCGATCGTCACAAAAGGTTCACTGAAATGGCGAAAGAGATCGAGCGGAAATTTCTGGTACGCAACGACGGCTGGCGCGCGAAGGCCGAGACGAAATCGATCCTCAGACAAGGTTACATCGCCTCGATGGACGACCGGTCCGTGCGTGTGCGCATCCTTGATGGAAAGCGCGCGCGGCTGACAATCAAGATCGGCCGCAGTACCGTCACCCGCGACGAGTTCGAATACGAAATCCCCGTTTCTGACGCCGAAGAATTGATGCAGAGCACCATTGGCCTGGTGATCGAAAAGACGCGTTACCGCGTTCCGCATGACAACTTCGTCTGGGAAGTCGATGTCTTTGCCGGTGCGCATCGCGGCCTGGTGATTGCTGAGGTGGAGATGAAGTCCGAAAATGACGATCCCTCCCGCCCCGCCTGGCTTGGCCGTGAAGTGACCGGCGATTTCCGCTATTCCAACCAAGCGCTCGCGACCGAATTCGAGTACGATCAGGATGCCCTTTCGCATACGGCCTGATTTCGATTTCACCGATGAGTTCCGAAGAGTGGCAACGGAGCAGCTTGAACGTGCCATTGCCGTTCTCGAGGAGCGGCCGGACGGCGCGCATGAGGCGGTCCATGGTTTTCGCAAGAACGTGAAGCGGCTGCGCTTTCTTTACCGGCTCGTTGCGAAAGAGTTGCCGGACTTTCAAAACCGACAAAATGCCAGGCTGCGCGACACCGCAAAATCGCTTTCATCGATCCGGGACGCAGCAGCCCTGATCGGCACTGCCGAGTATTTGCAAAAAGGTGCCCGCGGCGATGCAGAGAGCGAGGCGCTCAGCCGCGTCGTCACCATTTTGCAAGCACGGCGTGACTGGATGACGGAGGCCGAAAGCGGCCTTCAACAGAAGCTTCACGACACGGCCATCTCGCTAAAAAACGCGATCGCCGCAGTCGATAAGGTTTCTTTCAAGAGCAACCCGCGTAGAAACGCCCGCATGCTTGCCAAAAGCTGGCAGCGAACTTTGCGAAAGGGGCGGACAGCGCTTGATGCATGCCACGATACGGCAGCGGTCGAGGATTTTCATGAACTGCGCAAGCGGACCTATGACTACCGGCTCTATCACGCGCTGCTGCGCAATCTGTGGCCCGCCGCGATGAAGGCGAAGCAAGATGGAGCCAAGGATCTCGCAGAACGGCTCGGCCACGTCAACGATCTCTCGGTGCTTTCGCAACTGGTTGAGGCCGAGCCGCAGCTCTTTACGCGCAATGAAGATCTCGCCCACCTGCTCGATGCCATCATCTTCCACCAGCAGGAAGAGCGGCAACGTGCGCTCGCCGACGCCGGCCGCGTCTTTGCCGACAAACCGCAACGCGAGGCCAACCGGATTGAAGCACTCTGGCAGTTGAGCCGGAACTGAATTCGACAAGCCTCGACCCTTGGCGGGCGCAGTGGCAACGCTTGCGCGAAAACGCCGCAGGCTGTATTTCAGCGCGCATGACCGACAGCATCAATCACACCAGCCCGTTCCTCGTGGCGGCGCTTTATCATTTTGTTTCCGTGCCGCGCTTCGAAAGCCTGTGCGCGCCACTGCAGACGCTTTGCGAAGAAAACGGCGTGAAGGGAACGCTGCTCCTTGCGCATGAAGGTATCAACGGGACGATCGCCGGGCGGGATGCTGGCATCGAAATGGTGCTCGCCTACCTGCGGGCGCAGCCGGAATTCACCGCCCTGGAGCACAAGGAAAGCCGCGCATCCAAAATGCCTTTCCTTCGCATGAAGGTAAAACTCAAAAAAGAGATCGTCACGATGGGCATCGAGAATATCGACCCCAACAAGGTCGTTGGGACTTATGTGATGCCGCAGGATTGGAACGCCTTGATATCCGATCCCGACACCATCGTCATCGACACGCGCAACGACTACGAAACGGCGATCGGCACCTTCCGTGGCGCCGTCGATCCGAAAACCAAGACATTCCGCGAGTTTCCCGAATGGGTGCGCCAGAACACAGGCCTGCACAACAAGCCGAAGATCGCCATGTACTGCACCGGTGGTATCCGCTGCGAAAAGGCAACTGCTTTCATGAAGGAGCAGGGTTTTGAGGAGGTCTACCACCTCAAGGGCGGCATCTTGAAATATCTGGAGGAAGTTCCGCAGGAGGAAAGCCTGTGGGATGGCGCCTGTTTCGTCTTCGACGAGCGGGTGTCGGTCGAGCACGGACTGAAGGAAGGCGAGCACAAGCTCTGCCATGCCTGCCGCAATCCGATCACCGCAGATGAGATCGCCTCGCCGCTTTACGAGGAAGGCGTTTCCTGCAGCAGCTGCTACCACACGCGCACTGAAGACGACCGGCTGCGCTATCGCCAGCGGCAACTGCAAATCGCGCTTGCCAAGAAACGCGGCCAGAAGCACATCGGGACTTAGGTTCAGGCAGCGGTTATCTGGCGCGGCATCGCGTCCAGGGCACGGCGTGCCTCAAGCATTTCGGTGATCCTGTCTGCCGGCACCGGCTTGCTGAAGAAATAGCCCTGCAGGCAATCGCAACCAAAGAGACGAACGGCGAGCGCCTGCTCTTCTGTCTCGATACCCTCGGCCGTCACCGGAATATCCAGTGAGCGGGCAAGCGCGACGGTTGCCTGCAACATCTCGCGCTGGCTGTCGCTTTCGGTCACGCCCTCGACCAGCGAACGGTCGATCTTGATGCGGTCGAAACCGAATTGGCGGAGATAGCCGATTGACGAAAAGCCTGAGCCGAAATCATCGAGCGCGATCTTAACTCCGAGCGTCTTCAGCCGCTCGATCGATTGCCGGGTGCGCTGCGGATTCTGGATCATGTATCCTTCGGTAATCTCCAGCGTTACGCGCTGCGCCTCGATCTCCGTCTGTTTCAGGACATAGCGAACATAGTCGGTGAAGGCCGGATTCCGGAACTGGCCGGGAGAAACGTTTACGGCAACGCGCAGCTCCGGCCATTGCTTGGCGGTCTCGCAGGCCTTGCGCAGCACAAAGAGGCCGAGAGCCTCGATAAGCCCGCTGGTTTCGGCGATTGGAATGAATACTTCCGGCGATACAGGTCCGTGGCCGGGCCGATTCCAGCGCACCAGCGCTTCGACGCCGTTCATCTCATGTGTAGAGGCATCGATCAGCGGCTGATAGGCAAGCGTCAGATCGCCGCTTTCGATCGCGACGCGCAGATCGAGTTCAAGCGCATTGCGCTCCTCGCGGTCGGCATCCATCGCGGGATCGTAAAGCGTCATGCGGGCCCGGCCCGCTTCCTTGGCCTTGTACATCGCAAGATCGGCACGGCGGACCAATTCTTCGCGGCCGATCGTGCCGCCAGCAGCCATCGCGATGCCAATGCTGGCGCCGATGACGACGACGCGCCGGCCGATTTCCAGCGGCTCCGCCAGGAAATCCAGAATCTGTTCCGAAAGCTGCAGGGCCTCGGCGTTGCCACCTTCAGACAGGAATGCAATCGCGAATTCGTCGCCGCCAATACGCGCCAGAACCGCGCCCTTTGGGATCAGCACCTTGAGGCCGGCAGCCACCGCGCGGATCAACTGATCACCGGTGCCATGCCCGTAGCTATCGTTGACTTCCTTGAAGCCGTCGAGGTCGAGATAGAGAAGCAGTACGTTCTTACCAGTCTGCTTCGCCTTGGCAACGACGTCATCGACCGCAATCCCGAGGCCTTCACGGTTCGACAGCCCGCTGAGGCGATCGCGGAGCGCATCCTCGCGGGCATTGTTTTCCTCCGCCTTTAGTCGGCGTCCGGCGAGCCAGCCTATGACGAGCAGGCCGGCGAAGAACAGCCCGACGAGACCGAGTGCCTTCACAACCGTCGGGCGCACCTGTGCATAGCTGATGTCGCCCGGCGAACGCGAAATCCAAACGAGTTTGCCGAGCGCCTTGCCGGCGGCATCATCGATCGCCACGGAATATTGCGCGTCGTAGGCGGCTGGCACCCGCTTCAATCCCTGGATGACATAGGTCTCCCCGAGGCTCCTGATCGTCTCGTCGTTCAGATGGCGGGCAAAAATCAGATAGCGGCGCTGTCCCGCAGGTGCATTCAGCGCGCCGGATTTTTCGCGCACGAGCGCAACGCCGACCGCCGCGATGCCGCTCTTGGTGCCGACGAAACCCACGGCTTCCGGAGATTCAAGCCCGGCGGCCTTCACTTTGTCGAACAACGTCCAGAACGATGGCGCAAAAAAATCGTCAAGCGCGCTCCCCATCGGCTGGCCGTCGCGATAGACCATCAGCGGTTTCTTGTCGTCATCTATGACGATCGCCACATCGAAAAGCGCGCTGTTGGAGGACATTTCGCCGTAGTTGCTGATCGTCCATGCCATGCCATCTGTGGCATAGACATTGACGGCCGCATCGTCCCAGGCGGCATAGTCGTTCAGCGTCGCGCCGAGTTGCGCCTCGAATGTCTTGAGAGCCCCGGCCGTAGTTTCACGCGAACGTTCGTCGTCGAGAATATTGGCGTTATCGGTGACGCGCGACAGCGCCGTCAGCACCATGACGGTAACGACCGCGACCATAACCGCAAAGGAAAAAAGCACACCCGTAACAGTTGCGTGGCGGCCGATCCCCGAAGCCTGATTTTTTTGCCTAATGAACGCAGGCATACATTACTCCCCGATAACGGGGACTTTGCCAGTCAAGGCTTCAAAAACGGTTAAAGCGAACGGTACAAGCCATCATCCGGGTGATTTTTCTCGATGAAAATCACTGGGCATTGAAAATCCCTCCCCTCGGAACGGGAAGGGATTGATTTCATAACGGTTTTGGCCGTCGCTTACCAGCCTGCGATGACCGAGCCCTTGAACGTATCGGCGATGAACTGTTTCACGGCATCGCTGTGATAGGCTTCGACCAGCGTCTTCACCCAAGGCTGATCCTTGTCCTTCTCGTTGACCGCCAGAACATTGACATAGGGCGCCTTTTCGCCTTCGCGGGCAATCGGATCCTTCGAGGGATCAAGGCCGGCTTCCAACGCGTAGTTGGTGTTGATAACAGCGGCATCTACATCGTCCAGCGACCGCGGCAGCTGGGCGGCATCGAGTTCGGCGAACTTCAGATTCTTGGCATTTTCCGTGACATCGGCAGGTCCGACCTTCAGGCTCGCACCATCCTTCAGCTTGATCAGCCCCTTATCGGCGAGGATCAGCAGAGCACGGCCGCCATTGGTCGGGTCGTTGGGGATCGCCACGGTAGCACCATCAGCGAGTTCGTCCAGGCTCTTCACCTTCTTGGAATAGACGCCCATCGGGAAGTTGACTGTATAGGCGACGTCAATGATCTTGAAGCCGCGATCGGCGACCTGGTTGTCGAGATAGGGCTTGTGCTGGAACGAGTTGGCGTTCAACTCGCCATCGGCAAGCGCCTGGTTCGGCACGACATAGTCGGAAAATTCCAGAATCTCGATGTCGAGGCCCTTTGGCGCTGCAACTTCCTTCACCTTCTCCATGATCTGTGCATGCGGACCCGGCGTCACGCCAATCTTGATGGTTTCGGCCGCGGCAGCAGTCGCAAAGGCGGCTGCGAAGGCGGCCGCGAGGATGATTTTCTTCATCGGTTTTCTCTCCTTGGGTTATAGGGCAATTCGATCAATTCTTGCGGGATCGCTTGTCGAAGCGGCGGGCAAGCGCATCGCCGGCGCTCTGCACGGCTTGGACGAGCAGTATCAGGACGATGACGACGACCAGCATCACATCCGGCATGAAGCGCTGGTAGCCATAGCGGATGCCGAGATCGCCGAGCCCGCCGCCGCCCACAGCGCCGACCATCGCCGAATAGCCGATGAGGCTGACCAGCGTCATCGTGAGCGAAAGTGTCAGCGCCGGACGCGCTTCGGCGAGAAGCACCTTGCGCACGATCTGCATCGGGGTCGCACCCATGGCGCGGGCGGCTTCGATCAGGCCCTTGTCGACGTCGCGAATGGCGGCTTCGACGAGCCGCGCGAAGAACGGAATGGTTGCGATCGTCAACGGTACGATCGCCGCCTTGGTGCCGATCGACGTGCCCGTGACGAGGCGCGTGAAAGGGATGATCGCGACAACAAGGATGATGAAAGGTGTCGAGCGCGTCGCGTTGACGATCAGTCCAACGACGCGATTGACGGAAGGCGCCGGAAAGAGCTCGCCGCGGCCGCTAGTCGCCAGGAACACGCCGATCGGCAACCCGATCAGCGAGCCGATGAAGCCGGCGATCGCCACCATGCGCAGCGTATCGAGCGTTGCCTTGCCGATGAGAAGCAGAAGATCAGGAGACATAGCCGAGCACCTCCGCAACGAGACCGTTCGCCTTGAAGAATTCATCCGCTTTCGCGCAAGTCGCATCATCCGCTGCATAGGCGATGATAAGCGAGCCGTAGGGCTCGCCGCCAATCTCGTCGACTGTTCCGGCGATGATGTTGATATCCGAACCCAACGTCTGGATAAGCTGCGAGATCAGCGGCTGTTCCGCAGTGCGCCCGAAGAACGTGATGCGCACGGCAACGCGACCGCCTTGTGTCTTGTGCGGCCGCAGGCCGGATGCGAGCGCTGCCGGAAGCTTCGAGCCCGGCAAACCGGAAAGCAATGCGCGCGTCGTCGGATGTTGCGGCCGGGTGAAGACATCGAAGGTGCGGCCGCGCTCGACGATGATACCCTTGTCGATCACCGCGACGTCGCTGGTCACGGCTTTGACGACCTCCATCTCATGGGTAATCAGAAGCACCGTCAGCCCCAACTCTGCATTGATGCGCTTCACGAGCTCGAGGATCGACTGGGTTGTCTCTGGATCGAGCGCGGAGGTCGCTTCATCGGAAAGCAAAAGCTTCGGCTGCGTGGCGAGCGCACGGGCGATGCCGACGCGCTGTTTCTGGCCACCGGAAAGTTCTGCCGGATAGCGGTCTCGTTTGTCGGAAAGCCCGACGAGATCGAGCAGCGGCTCGACGCGCGTGCGAATGGCGTCCCTGTCGAAACCGGCGATTTCCAGGGGCAGCGCCACATTGCCGAAGGCGGTGCGCGAGGACAAAAGGTTGAAATGCTGGAAGATCATGCCGATCGAACGGCGGAGCGCACGCAGGCCAGCCTCGTCCAGATCGGGAACGTTGACGCCATCGACGATGACCTTGCCGCTCGTCGGACGTTCCAAGCCATTGACAAGACGGATCAGCGTCGACTTGCCGGCGCCGGAACGCCCGATGATGCCAGTAATGGAGCCGCGTGCGACGGCGAAATCGACCGCATCGAGTGCGGTAAACGATTTCTCCTCGGCGCCGAAGCGTTTCGATACGTCTTCGAAGAGGACGGTATTTGCGGCATTGGCCGCGCTTGAAGAGTCGGAATGCATGGATGCTCTCGATGTTCAAAAAGTCCGCAGTCGCTGAATGGCTGGGCGCGCCTGATCAGGCCGGCATTCGGCAACGCATTCGGAACAGAGAGGCAGTCTTTATCATCGCACAACCGGAAGATTCAATTTGATCGGCGCATGGCTGCCATGCGCCAGGATGTAATGCTTTATGGCGGACTTCCAGTCACGATTGACAGAGAGATTTTTTCTTTGAATCGGTCAGCGCGGCAAAAAACCACCCATTGTCCAATTGTCTGGATCATGAAACGCGCGCCGCTTGCTTCTTCTCCCGCGGGGGAAGTGCCGGAGCGTCAGAGACGCGATGGGGTGAGCCACGAAAGGAGCAAACGACCGAACGACCGGACAGCAAGGAGGTCGGGTCGCCCATACGATCCCCTCAGGCGGAGGCTATTCAACCCGCCTTGTGATTGCCCGCCGGAAACTGGCTTGCCAGTTGCCGGTACCACTTACCGCTCTTTTTCACGGTACGCACCTGGGTGTCGTAATCGACATGCACGAGGCCGAAACGCATCTTGTAGCCTTCCGCCCATTCGAAGTTGTCCATCAGGCTCCAGGCGAAGTAACCGCGCATCGGGTAGCCGTCCTTGATGAGGTCGGCAACGACGGCCAAGTGATCGCTGTAATAATCGAGGCGCGGCTGGTCATCGACCTCGCCATTGACCACATCCATGTTGTAGCAGGCGCCGTTTTCGGTGATGTAGCATTCCGGCAGTTCATAGCGACGATAGAGGTCTTCAACGACGTGCTTGAGGCCGGGCGCATAAACCTCCCAGCCGATATCTGTCTTCACGTCGCTGGCACGCGGCGCTTCGGCCGTCCAGGGGAAATCGCCGTTTTTCACCGGGTCGTCGGCGACACGCAGCGGCGTGTAGTAGTTGAGGCCCCACCAATCGAGCTTCTGGCTGATGATCTTCATGTCTTCATCTTCGATGATGGGCATGCGGTCGCCGAGCGCTTCCACGAACTCGCTCGGATACTCGCCCTTGAAGACCGGATCGAAAAAAGCGCCGTTGTGGAACTGATGCGCGCGTTCGCCCGCTGCAATATCCGCCTTGCTCTGCGATCCCGGAATGACGGGCATCGCATTCAGCACCAGGCCGGCTGGCACCTTCGGCGCCTCGGCGCGGATCGCCTCGACGCCAAGACCGTGCGCAAGGTTCATGTAGTGCATGGCGTGAAGCGCTGCCTGCATGTTGCGCTCGCCCGGCGCATGGATGCCGTAGAGATGGCTGAGCCAGACGATGCACCATGGTTCGTTGAAGGTGGCGACGCTGTCGAGCCGGTCGCCGAGACGCGCCATGACCGTCTTTGCGTAGCGCTGAAAGGCGTAGGCCGTGGAGCGCGCCGTCCAGCCGCCGTCGCCTGCCAACAGCAGCGGCAGGTCCCAGTGATAAAGCGTCGCGAAGGTCTTGATGCCACGCGCCTTGCAACCGTCGACGAGGCGGTCGTAGAAATCGAGGCCGGCTTCGTTCACAGGCCCGGTTCCATCCGGAATGATGCGCGGCCAGGCGATCGAGAAGCGATAGGCCTCGACACCCATGTCCTTGATCAGGTCAAGGTCCTGTTCGAGCCGGTTGTAGTGATCGCAGGCAATATCGCCATTATGGCTGTCATGGCCATGGCCCGGCATGTTGCAGAAGGCATCCCAGATATACGCCTTGCGCCCATCCGCTTTACTGGCACCTTCGATCTGGAAGGCAGCCGTCGCGACGCCAAAGGTGAAATCGCCCGGAAAGCGGGCGGCGAGTGTCTTAGGCTCGATCATCTGAAAACCCCGTCTGGTACTGGACTGGTCGTTCGAGCGGCGGTTTACCCAAAGGAACCGGCGTTGTACAGAGTGGAAATGTCAATCCTGTAACGTTGCAGACGGACAACGGGACCTAACGGGCATTGCCAGCCTAGGCGCCGCCCCTCACGCTAACTTCTCCCCGCAAACAGGGCGAGGGAACGTCTCTCGCGCAAGCGCACGTTCCAATGAAGCGATGCGAAATATACCCTTCTCCCCTCTGGCGGGAAGAAGGTGGCGTCAGCTGGATGAGGAACTCGCCCAAGACCTTGCTATCAGACCTTGACCCAAGCCCCATTCCGCTTCGACGAAGCAACGCAGGCCTCGACGAAGGCAACGCCCTTCACGCCGTCATCGACGGTCGGATAGACCACAGCCTTGGCGACCGTTTTGCCTTTCTTGTGCGCATTGATCGCATGCGCCGCTTCCGCGTAGATCGTCGCGAAGGCTTCAAGGTAGCCTTCCGGATGACCGGATGGAATGCGTGAGACGCGGGCAGCGGCGGCACCGGAACCCGCGCCGTTGCGGGTAATCAGCCGCTTCGGCTCGCCGAACGGCGTGTACCAGAGATAGTTGGGGTCAGCCTGCACCCACTCGAAGCCGCCCTTGGTGCCGTAAACGCGGATCTTCAGCCCATTCTCATGACCGGGAGCCACCTGGCTGCACCAGAGCATGCCCTTGGCCGGCTTCTCGTTGGCTTTTGCCTTGAAGCGCAGAAGCACGTGAGCGTTATCGTCCAGGCGACGGCCTTCGACGAAACTATCGAGATCGGCCGCGAGACTATCGAGTTCGAGGCCGGTGATGAAGGAGGCAAGATTATAGGCATGCGTGCCGATATCGCCGGTCGAGCCACCTGCGCCCGACTGCGCCGGGTCGGTGCGCCAGACGGCCTGCTTGGCACCGCTCTGCTCGACAGGCTCTGTCAGCCAGTCCTGCGGATATTCGGCCTGCACGATGCGGATATCGCCGAGTTCGCCATTGGCAATCATCTCGCGCGCCTGACGGACCATTGGATAGCCGGTGTAATTGTGCGTCAGGATGAACAGCGCGCCGCTCTCGTCGGCGACCTTCTTCAGTCTTTTGGCATCGGCAAGATTTGATGTCAGCGGCTTGTCGCAGATGACGTGGATGCCCCGGCGCAGGAATTCCTTGGCTGCATCGTAGTGAACATGGTTCGGCGTGACGATCGAGACCGCCTCGATGCCGTTCTTAAGCTTCGCCTCGCGGATCGCCATTTCCCGGTAGCTCGCGTAGGTGCGCGACGGGTGGAGGCCGAGATCGCGGCCCGATGCGATCGCCTTTTCCGGTGTCGACGACAGCGCACCTGCGATGAGCTCGTATTGATCGTCGATGCGGGCCGCTATGCGATGCACGGCGCCGATGAAAGCACCCGCTCCGCCGCCGACCATGCCGAGGCGGATGCGCGGCTCGCGCGCCTGTTCCGTTGATCCTTCAATTGCCATAGATTCCTCCAAAGAAATGAGTGTTTGCCGACGGTGCCGCGGTAGCCGGATGAGGGGGGTGGGGCGGACGTAGTCTTTCGCTGCGTGCTCAAGACGTCGCTCCGCTGCGCCCCCTCATCTGTCCTTCGGACAAAAGCTGGGCTCAGAGCCCGAGCATGCGGCGGTTCGCCGCCTGGTCCGTACCGCTGCCGGCAAAATCGTCGAAGGCCTTCTCCGTGACGCGGATGATGTGTGCCTTGACGAACTCAGCACCCTCACGCGCCCCGTCTTCCGGATGCTTCAGCGCGCATTCCCATTCGACAACGGCCCAGCCGTCGAAATTGTTGGCCGTCATTTTCGAGAAGACGGCGCCGAAATCCACCTGGCCGTCGCCGAGCGAGCGGAAGCGGCCAGCGCGATCGACCCAGCCCTGGTATCCACCATAGACGCCCTGACGCCCGGTTGGATTGAACTCCGCATCCTTGACGTGAAACATCTTGATGCGATCCTTGTAGATGTCGATGTTATCGAGATAGTCGAGGCACTGCAGGACATAGTGCGATGGATCGTAGAGCATGTTGGCGCGCGGATGGTTGCCGACCCGCTCCAGGAACATCTCGTAGGTGACGCCATCATGCAAATCCTCGCCGGGATGGATTTCATAGCAGACGTCGACGCCGCACGAGTCGGCATGGTCGAGGATCGGCTTCCAGCGGCGGGCAAGCTCATCAAAGGCCGTTTCGACAAGACCGGCCGGACGCTGCGGCCACGGGTAGATGAAGGGCCAGGCAAGCGCACCTGAAAAGGTCGCATGCGCGTTGATGCCGAGGTGCGTGGAGGCTGTCAGCGCCATCTTGACCTGCTCGACCGCCCATTCCTGCCGCGCCTTCGCATTGCCGCGCACTTCCGGTGCGGCAAAGCCGTCAAAGGCCTCGTCGTAGGCGGGATGCACGGCCACCAGCTGGCCTTGCAGGTGGGTCGAAAGCTCGGTGATCTCGATACCGTTTTCGCGCGCCTTGCCGGCGAATTCGTCACAATAGTCCTTGGAGCTGGCAGCCTTCTTCAGATCGATCAACTGACCGGCCCAGGTCGGAACCTGCACGCCCTTGTAGCCGATATCAGCCGCCCATTTGGTGATCGCATCCCATGAGTTGAATGGCGCGGCATCGCCCGCAAACTGCCCGAGGAATAGCCCGGGCCCTTTGATCGTTTTCATGTCGGAATCCTCCCTGATGATCGACCGTAAACGTTTATGATGGCTTCTAGCACGCGGTTTGGCGGGAGCGTGGGCCCACGCCCTTGCGGCAGATGCAGCTGAAAAGCCGAAAGTCAAACCGAAGCGAACTAATCATGCCTGTCTGGAGGCCGCAAGAGGTACGTGCCGCATTCTTGATCGCAGCGCGTGCGCAAGTAAAGAAAATGCGTCCATCCTTGCGAATGGGCGCATTGCAGTCAAAAGATCAGAACGGAGAATCCGGGAAGTAGAAGTCCTTGGCGTTATCCTTGGTGATGAGCGTCGCGTCGAGGATATAGGTACCGCGCACCGGAACCTGATCGTAGAAATTTGCTGCCGTCATTTCCATCGCCGTGCCGACCATCGCCGGCGGATAGAGAACGTCGACCGGGATCAGCTTGTCGCCGTCCATGACCTTCTTGACCATGTCCTTGGAGCCGGCGCCGGCGATAACATATTGGATGTCCGTACGCTTAGCCTGCTCGATGGCCTGCAGCACGCCCACGGCCATGTCGTCGTCCTGGCACCATACGACGTCGATCTTCTGGTACTTCGTCAGATAGTCCTGCATGACCTTGAAGGCGTCGTCGCGGTTCCAGTTGCCGTACTGGCGGTCGAGAACCTTGACGTTCGAACCGGCGATGCCCTTGTCGAAGCCGTCCTGGCGCTGCTGGTCGATCGGGATCGGCAGGCCGCGGATGACGACCACCTCTGCATCCGGCGTGTTTTCCTTGATGTACTTGCCGGCGACTTCGCCGAGCGCGGGATTGTTGCCCGCGATGTAGAGGTCGCGAACAGAACCATCGTTGTTGCTCGGCGCACGGTCGACGAGCGCCACGAACTTGCCGGCGTCCTTGATTTCCTTGATGGCGTTGACGAGCGGATCCGGATCCGACGGCAGGATGACCAGGGCATCAATGCCTTGTGTCGCAAGATCCTGCACGGCGTTTGCCTGGCTTGCGGCATCTGGCGAGGTCTTGACGATGACGTTCAGGCCCGGATGTTCGGCCATCAGCAGCTTTGCCACACGCTCTGCATGGAAGACGACGCCGGCCGTCCAGCCATGGTCGGCTGCCGGAATGGAAACGCCGATCGTTACCTTCTTGTCCTGGGCATACGAGACGCCCGTGAGGACCGCCATGGCGGCGATGGCCAGCCCCAAAATTTTTTTACGCATTTTTCTCTCTCTCCCAAATAAAGACTGGGCCTAGTCGATTGAGGACCGGGCGACCCATAAACCCGGTTATTCACGATTTACGCACCAGCGACCGCTGAACCAGCATGGCGATGATGATGATCGCCCCCTGGATGGCGCCGATCAGGTATTCGCTGATGAAATTCGAAAGCAGCATGATGTTGCCAACGAGTTCGAGAATGAAGGCGCCGCAGATCGTGCCCCAGACCCGGCCCGCGCCACCTTTGAGCGCCGTGCCGCCGACAACCACGGCGGTGATCGCCTGCAGTTCCCAAAGGATGCCCGTGGTCGCCGAAGTCGAGCCGAGCCGCGGCACATAGAGAAGCACGGCGATGGCGACGCACAGGCCCTGGATGACGAAGGCGATGGTGCGCACGCGATTGACGGCGATGCCGGAATAACGCGCCACATCGCTGCTGGAGCCGACCGCCACGACATGCCGCCCATAGCGGGTGCGGTAGAGGACGAAGGCTGCAACGCCGGTGACGGCAAGGATCACGGCGATCGGAACCGGCACGCCAAGGATGGAGCCGAAATAAGCCGGGCGGTAGAGTGCCTGCAGTTCGGGCTCGCGAAGCGTGATGGCGCCGCCCTGGGAAAGCCAGGTGGTCAAACCGCGATAAACGCCCATGGTGCCCAGCGTTGCGATGAAAGGCTCGATCTTGCCAACGGTGGTGATGAGACCGTTCGCAAGGCCGCATGACGCGCCAATTACGATCGTGAGCACGATGGCAGCCGTCAGCATCAGCCCCGGATCGGCGATCGCGCCGGAATTCATGAAAAGGATCATCAGGCTGGCGACGAAAGCGACCATCGACCCCACGGAAAGATCCAAGTCACCCGCCGAAATCACGAAGGTCGCACCCACGGCAATGATGGCAATGAAAGCGCTTCTCGTCGCAACATTGGCAAGGTTCGTGATGCCGATGAAATTCGGATTGACCAGCGCCCCGACCACAAGAAGCAACGCCAGCGCCGCGAAGGGCGCGACCGCCCGAAGATCGACGTCGCGCCAGGAACGGCGCCGGCTTTCCTTTTCGATGCTTTCCTCGCTTATACTCATGTTCAAAACCAACCTCCCGTCCCATTGTCCTGGGAATTCGCCGCCACGCCTCGACCGGATTATTTCGCCTGATCAGGCAGCAACCTTTTTTTTCAATCCCGCCGCGTAGCGCATGATTTCCTGTTCGGAGATCTCATCGCCCTCCAAAATACCGACGATCCCGCCTTCGCGCATTACGGCAATACGCGTGCAAAGTCCGATCACCTCCGGCATCTCCGAAGAAACCACGATGATCGAATGACCATCGCGGGCCAGTGCCGAAATGAAATGATAGATCTGCTGCTTGGTGCCGACATCGATGCCGCGGGTCGGCTCGTCGATAATGACGATCTGCGGCTCGATCTCCATGACTTTCGCCAGTAGCAATTTCTGCTGGTTGCCGCCGGACATGCGGCCGGCAATGATATTGCCGTCCCTGACGCGGATGTCGAAGCGGCGCCGGGCCCTTGCCATCGCAGAGGCTTCGCTCGCAGCGCTCAGATAGCCAAACCGGCCATGCTTGTCCAAGGATTGCAGGGTAAGGTTGGCGATCATGCCGGAGTTGAGAAGCAGTCCCTTGGACTTGCGGTCCTTGGTCATGTAGGCCAAGCCTGCGCGATTTGCGGCATGAACGTCGTGCGGGGGCACGGACTGCCCGTTGACCGTGACGTCGCCCGATGCGCGCGAGCGCAAACCCATGATCGCCTCCATAAGCTCGGTGCGACCGGATCCGATCAAGCCGGAAAAGCCGAGGATCTCCCCTCTCCGGACCTCGAAACTGGCATCACGGACATAGTGGGTCGATACGGAATTGACGCTGAGCACGACCTCTCCGTCGACATCGGGCTCGTTCTTGGCGGGATAGAGGCTGGAGAGCTCCCGCCCGACCATTAACTGGGCGATCGATTCGCCATCGAGGATCGAGGTAGGCGAGGTCTTCACCCATTGGCCGTCGCGCAGCACCGTCACCCGGTCAGTCAGTTCCATGACTTCGTCGAGCTTATGGGAAACGAAGACGAAGCTCGTTCCCTGATCGCGAAGCTTGCGCACCTGGTTGAACAGGACGTTGATCTCCTCGCGCGATAGCACCGCGGTCGGTTCATCCATGAATACGATCCGCGCGTTGCGGCTGATCGCCTTGGCGATCTCCACCATCTGCTTGTCGGCGATCGACAGCGTGTTGATCTGCGCATTCACGTCGACATGCGAGCCGAGGAGATCAAGGACGCGCCGAGCCTCGGCGCGCATATACTTGCGGTCGAGCACGCCGAAACGCGTGACTTCGCGACCGAGAAACAGGCTCTCGGTGACGGTCAAATGTTCAGCGAGATTGAATTCTTGGTGAATGATGACGATGCCGAGCGCCTCTGCGGCACCGTTGGGCGGCAGCTTCACAGGTTCGCCGTCGAGCAGGATTTCGCCGGAGCTAGGCTCTTCGAAACCGGAAAGGATCTTGACGAGGGTGGATTTGCCGGCGCCGTTTTCGCCCATCAGCGCATGGATTTCGCCGGCGCGAAGGTCGAAATTGACGCTGAAGAGCACCTGCACGCCGCTGAACGATTTGCTAATTCGCCTTGCCGACAGCAGCACCGTACCTTCGACCGTCTCCGGACCCATTCTTCCCTCCCCCACGGCTCCCGTCCGCATTATGCGACTGTGTAAACCTTTACATTGGCGATGTAAAGGTTTACATCATTGCATACATGAGAATTTTTCAGCGTCGCCTTTGACCTTCGGGGAAGTCTGTGTAGTGTCCCGGTCAAGACGAGACCCAAGGCAGAGCGCAGTGTCGAATTCCACTCCCGCAACAATCGAAGACGTCGCCCGAATTGCCCAGGTTTCGATTGCAACGGTCTCTCGCGCGATCCATATGCCCGAGAAGGTCGCGAACTCGACACGCCTCAAGGTCAACCAGGCAATCGCCATCACCGGCTACACGACGAACGCGATGGCGCGCAGCCTGCGGCTCGGCCGCTCGAACATGATTCTCGTGGTCGCGCCCGACATCGGCGACCCGAATTTCTCCAACATCCTGGTCGGACTGGAAAATGAAGCGCGCGCGCACGGTTACGGCATTCTCATCGGCCATACGCAGAACGATGCGCAGCGCGGCCTCGAATACCTGAAGTTCCTGAATTCCAATCAGGCGGCCGGGCTGATCCTCTTCACCGGCATCCTGCCCTTCGGCCACCAGACCATGACCGCGCGCCTGCCGCCCAGCGTCGGCGTCTTTGAGCCGGTCTTCACCGGCGGCATTCCCTCTGTCGGCGTGGACGACGTGGCGGGCGCCCGCAAGGCCGTCGACCTGCTGATCGCCGAGGGCCATCGGAAGATTGCCTTCATCGGCGATTCGCGCACCCGCCTGGCCTACAGCCGGCGGCGCATGGGGTATGAGGCCGGAATGGATGCCGCTGGCGTCAGTCCCGACCTTCGGATTGTCTTCGAGGGCGACGGCACGATCGAAAGCGGCCGGCTGGCGGTCGAACAGCTTTTTATGCGCGATACCCTGCCGACGGGCTTCATGTGCGTCAACGACCAGACCGCCATCGGTGTGATGATCGGCCTCGGCGCGCGCGGCTACGATATTCCTCGGGATTTTTCCGTGACCGGCTTCGATGACGTGCCTCAAGCCGTCTTCATGTCACCCTCGCTGACGACGATCCGCCAGCCACGCACTGCCATCGGCAAGCATGCCATGGCGCTGCTGCTCGAGCTCCTGTCAGACGGTCAGCCCGCCGAGACGGAAATCCTGCTCAGACCCGATCTGGTGGTCCGCAACTCGGTCTCTGCGCCCTCGCGCAACTGGACAAGGAAGTAAGAAGGACGGCGGCAGCCGAATGAAAGCTGCAGCCGTCCCGCATTGCTTAAACGTAGCGGTTGACGACGTTTTCCAGCAGTTCCTGTTTGCCGGATTTCGGCTGCGGGTTGATGTTCCTCGTCTCAACCCACTCTGCGATCTCTTCCAGCGAGTATTCGCCGCGCAAGAGCTTCTGGCCCTCTGCGCCGTTCCAGCCGGCATAGCGATCCTCGAGCGGTTTGGAGAGCGCCCTGTCCTCGATCATCTTGGCCGCCGCCTTAAGGCCGCGAGCGCAGCAATCCATGCCGCCGATATGGCCGATCAGCAGGTCTTCTGGATCGAGCGACTGGCGGCGCAACTTGGAATCGAAGTTCGTGCCGCCGGTCTTGAAGCCGCCGCCTGCTAGGACGTGGTAATAGGCCAGCGCCATTTCCGGGACGTTGTTCGGGAACTGGTCGGTATCCCAGCCGGACTGGTAATCGTTACGGTTCATGTCGATCGAGCCAAAGATGCCGAGCGCGTTGGCAAGCGCCAGCTCGTGCTCGAAGGAATGGCCGGCGAGGATCGCGTGGCCCTGCTCGATATTGACCTTCACCTCATTTTCCAGGCCGTTCCTCTTCAGGAAGCCGTAGACGGTCGCGACGTCGTAGTCGTACTGGTGCTTGGTCGGCTCCTGCGGCTTTGGCTCGATGAGGATCGTGCCCTTGAAGCCGATCTTGTGCTTGTATTCGACGACGAGGTTGAGGAAGCGGCCGAGCTGATCGAGCTCGCGCTTGAGATCGGTGTTGAGCAGTGTCTCATAGCCTTCGCGGCCACCCCAAAGCACGTAGTTTTCGCCGCCGAGCTTCTGCGTCGCATCCATGCAGGTCTTCACCGTCGCAGCCGAAAATGCAAAGACATCCGGATCCGGATTGGTCGCGGCACCCGACATGAAGCGGCGGTTCGAGAAGAGGTTCGCCGTGCCCCAAAGCAGCTTGACGCCGGTCGCAGCCTGCTTTTCGGCAAAGTAGTCGACAATCTCGTTGAGGTTCTTCGTGTTCTCGGCAAAGCTGTTGCCTTCCGGGCGAACGTCGGCGTCGTGGAAGCAATAATAGGGCGCGCCGAGCAGCTGGAAGAATTCGAAGGCGACATCGGCCTTCAGTTTGGCTGCCTTCATCGTGTCTTCGAACCAGGGACGCAGGAAGGTCTGGCCGCCGAAGGGGTCGCCACCCGGCCAGGTGAAAGTATGCCAGTAGGCAACCGCAAAGCGCAGGTGATCTTCCATGCGCTTGCCCATGACAATTTCGTCGGGCTGGTAGTGGCGGAAGGCCAGCGGATTGGTGCTGTCCGGCCCCTCGTATTTCACTTTCTGGATATCTCCGAAAAATCCGGTGCTCATGGTGTGATCTCCTTGGGTTTCACTCTTGTTGGTTATGCAGCCAGGCGCCCCTCACACTCCCTCTCCCACCGACAGAGGGGGAAAAGGCGGCGCCGCAAGTACTTTTTCCCAAACGGGGAGAAGGTGCCGGCAGGCGGATGAGGGGCCAGCCTCGATCTCAATGCGCCAGCGATTTGATCGCCGGATAAAGCGCCCGATAGCGCCTGTAGGCATCCTCATAGGCACCACTCAAAGCGGCGACCGGCTCGATCGTTTTTGCCGTCTTCGGCGGCGTGCAGACTGAAACCGGCTCGGCGCCCGTCGCCGCGATCAGCCCAAGCCTCGCCGCCCCGAAGGCGGCGCCGAAATCGCCGTCGGCGGGCATATCGACCGGAACGCCGAGCGCCGTTGCAATCGACGCCAGCCAATAGCGCGAGCGCGAGCCGCCGCCGATGGCGGTGACGCGGGATATATCGGTGCCTGCCGAACGCAGCGCTTCGAGATTATCGCGGATTGCGAAAGACACACCTTCGAGCACCGCCTGTGTCAGCACAACCCGACTGCTCTCATGCTCAAGGCCGATAAAGGCGCCACGGATGACGGCATCATTGTGCGGCGTGCGTTCGCCTGAAAGATAAGGAAGAAAGGTGACACCAGAGGGTGTCTTCAGCGTCTCGCCGAGTTCGTTCGTGAGATCGGCAGCGGACTGACCAGTGACGTTCGAATGCCAGTTCAACGCATCGGTGGCCGAAAGGATGACGCCCATCTGATGCCAGGTGTTGGGCAGTGCGTGGCAGAAGGCATGGACCGCACTGTCCGGCTTCGGCAGGTAGGCGGCATTCGCCGCGAAGAGAACGCCGGACGTGCCGAGCGAGACGAAGGCCGCGCCATCTCTGACCGTGCCCATGCCGCAGGCAGACGCTGCATTGTCCCCTGCCCCGCCGGCAACGACAGTGTCGCCTGCAATTCCCCACTTCGCCGCGAGTTCGCCGCGCAGCTTTCCTGCCTGCTCGGTGCCTTCGACCAGCGCCGGCATCTGCTTTTCGTCGAGACCCGTCGCGGCAAGAAGCTCCGACGACCATTTGCGTTTGCCTGTATCGAGCCAGGACGTACCGGCAGAATCCGACATTTCGGAAATGTGCTCGCCCGTCAGCCACAGCCGCAGGTAATCCTTCGGCAGCAGCACCTTGGCGACCTCGGCGAAAATTCCGGGCTCATGCTTGGCGACCCAGGCAAGTTTCGGTGCGGTAAACCCCGGAAAGACGATGTTACCCGTCAGCTTGCGGAATTTCGGGTCGGCATCCAGCGCCGCTGCCTCGACATAAGAACGCGTATCGTTCCAGAGAATGCAGGGACGCAGCACCCTATCGCCGGCATCAAGCAGCGTCGCACCATGCATCTGGCCGGAAAGGCCGACGCCTTTGACGGCCGAAAGCTCTTTCGGGTGTTTCGCTTTCAGGCCGGCAACAGCCTCCTCCGTTGCGCGAATCCAATGCGACGGTTCTTGTTGCGACCAGCCCGAATGCGGCCGCGAAACATCGAGCGAACCATTCGCCGAGCCGATGATCTTCTGATCGCCGTCGATGAGCATCGCCTTGACGCCCGAGGTTCCGAGATCGAGACCGAGATACATGTCATTCTCCTTGCCGTTACGGCAGATTGTCTTTCAGGAATATGTCGAGCCGGATCCGCTCCTGCGCATCGATGACGGCAAGCCCGTCGGCCTTTGCCTTGAGAACCCGGATCGCACTGCGGACCTCATGGCCGGCGTTCTGGTTGAGGATCGCATCGATCGTGCCGTCGATGAGGGCTGCGCGCGTGTGGACGGTCAATTCATGGGCGACGACTGTCAGCGGGCGACTTGAGGCTCTCGCCTTCAGCGCCCTGACAAGGCCACGGTTGCCGGCGCCCAGGCTGTAGACGCCGATCACCCGTTCATGCTTGGACAACACGTCGGCGACCAGCATATGCGCCAGTTCCGGATCGTCGCGGCCTTCGAGGACCGGCAGGATGGAGAGCTTCGGAAATTCCTGCGCCATCAGCGCGGCAAAGCCTTCCAGCCGCTCGCGATGGTCGCGCACCAGCATGGAGCCGGCGAGCACCGCCACCTCGCCCTTGGCATCGCCAAGAAAACGTCCGAGAAGACGCGCTGCGGTTCTTCCGGCGGCGATATTGTCGACACCCGCATAATGATGCCGGCGCGAACCGGTGAGGTCTGAAACCAGCGTGACGACAGGAATGCCGTCGGCCACGAGCCTGTCGACCGCAGCGACGACCTCAGGTGCGTCGGTGGCGACAAGCGCAATCCCGGCGGGACGTTCATCGGCAAGCTTTTCGAGCGCCGTAACCAGAGCGGCCGGATCGAAGGCGGCAACCTCCACTGTGCGAATACTCGTCCTTTCGGACGGCGAACGGATCATCGCTTCGCGGATCTCGGCGTGCAGCCCGTGCATGAAGGAATTGTCCGAGGCGGGCAGGATGAAAACCAGCGGATAGGTGCGGCCCTTGGCGAGGTTGGCGGCGGCAACATCGCGCACATAGCCGATCTCGCGGATTGCCGTTTCCACTTTTTCGCGCGTGATGCGGCGGACACCCGGGCGCTGGTTCAGCACGCGGTCAACAGTCGCCAGACTGACACCCGCAGCAGCGGCGATATCATGAACTGTAGGCCTCATCGCTCCTCCTGATGAAACCATTATCGCCAAATTTGATGTACGTAAATCAAAAATTTCAAACGGCTGTCGAGCACCCCATAAAAAGGCCGGCATGGTCTCCCAAGCCGGCCGTCATTTCGAACCTTCGAACGCTCAGTGGCCCCCGCTGCCGCCGCCGCCGCCCTGGGGTTCCGGTTTCTTGATCATCGCGACCCCGAGGATCATGGCCACGAAAAGTACGGTCAGGATCAGGAATACGTCGCTGAAGGAGAGAATGATCGCCTGTCTGGTGGCAAGTCCGACCATCTGCTTGATCGCAGCCGAAGCACCGTCCAAGCCATAGGAGTTGAAGTTGGCAGTGAGGTTGTTCATCTGGTCGATCGCAGCCGGATTACCCCAATCCATGTTTTCCCGCAGCCGCTCGTAGTGCACGTCCTGACGGTTGGAGAGAACGGTGTTGATCACCGCAAGGCCGACTGCCCCGCCGAGGTTACGAGTAAGGTTGAACAGACCGGAGGCACCACGTATACGTGAAGGCGGCATCGTGCCGAGCGCGATGTTGTTGATCGGCACCATGCACATCATGAGTCCGAAACCGCGCAGGATCTGCGGGATGAAGAGCTCGTAGAAATCCCAGTCTTCGGTCAGGTGGGTCATGACGAAGGTGCCGGCCGCGAAGCTGGTAAAGCCGATCACCATCATCAGGCGAAGGTCCATCTTCGTCGACAGCCGGCCGGCAATCGGCGCAGTGAGGAACATTGCAAGGCCAGAGACAAACATGGTCTCGCCGATCATCAGCGAATCGTAACCGCGGATGCGCCCCAGATAGACCGGATAGATATAGGTGAGGCCGTATAGCCCGATGCCCATGACGAATGAGAATACCGAACCGAAGGAGAAATTCCTGTTGGTAAAAGCCCTGAGGTCGACGACCGGGAAGTCCACGGTGAAAGCGCGATAGAAGAAGATGATCGCGCCTGCCACTGAAGCCACAGCACCGGCGACGATATAGCTGTCGTTGAACCAGTCGTTCGAATTGCCTTCCTCCAGCACATATTCCAGCGCACCGAGGAAAACGCCCATGGAGAAAAGGCCCCACCAGTCGAACTTCCTGAAGAGCGACAGTTCCGGCTTGTCGAAGTCGATGAAATTCCAGGTGATGGTGGCGACCAGGATACCGGGAATGACGTTGACGAGGAACAGCCAGTGCCACGAGAAGGCGTGGCTGAGATAACCGCCGACGGTTGGGCCGATGGTCGGCGCAAGGGTGGCGATCAGGCCGATGATAGGCGAGACGATGCTGCGCTTCGACGGCGGGAAGATGGTGAAGGCGGCCGCAAAGACGGACGGAATCATACCGCCGCCGATGAAGCCCTGGATGGCGCGGTAAACGATCATCTGGTCGATGTTCGTTGCCGTTGCGCAAAGCACGCTCGACAGCGTGAAACCAGCAGCCGAAATAGCAAAAAGATAGCGTGTCGAGATGATGCGAGCGAGCGTTCCCGACAGCGGAATCATGATGACTTCCGCAATCAGGTAGGACGTCTGCACCCAGCCGATCTCATCCGAGCCGGCGGAAAGGCCGGCTTGGATTTCCGCCAGCGATGCGGAGACGATCTGGATGTCGAGGATCGACATGAACATGCCAAGCACCATCGCAAAGAATGCGATGAGCTTGCGCGGGTCCATTCGCTCTTCGGAAGGAGCGATCGGAACGGCGCCTGCTGTTGCGGTGGTAGCCATTGGCCTACTCCGGCTGGCTGATCACTTTGCTGCCTGCTCTCGACCGGGGGCCGTGCGGGTATCGACATCGACGACGACGCTGAGGCCGGCGCGCAAGCGGCCGCTGTCGAGCGCATCTTGAGGCAGCGCAATGCGGACCGGGACGCGCTGGATGATCTTGGTGAAATTGCCCGTCGCATTTTCCGGCGGCAGTAGCGAAAAGACGGAGCCGGAGGCCGGCGAAATCGACTCGACGGTGCCGACGATCGGATGGTCGTCATAAGCGTCGACATGCACATTGACCTTCGAGCCCGGAACCAGGTGCTGGATCTGCGTTTCCTTGAAGTTGGCATCGATGAAGAGCTGACGCACCGGAACGAGTGCCATCAGGCGCTGGCCGGGCGAAACGAGATCGCCTTCCTGAACAGAGCGGTTGCCGACGACGCCATCATACGGTGCCTTGAGAATTGTGAAGGACAGATCGCGGGCTGCCTTGTCCCGCTGAAGCTCGAGCGTGCGGACCGAACCTTCGGCCTCCCTGCGCTGCGCCTCGAGGATGGTGACGTTTGCTTCCGCCGACTTGATGGTGGCGTCACCGCCGACGAGATTGGCCTTGGCCTGGTCAAGAGCAATATTGGCAGTGTCGAGATCGGCCGTCGTGCCGACCGACTTCGCCTGGAGGTCCGCCTGGCGCTTCTGTGTGATCTCGGCGCCACGGACTGCCGCCTCGAGAGCCACCTTGGAGGCCTGGGCCTGAGCAAGCGCTGCCTTGGCTCCTTCGATCTGCGCGTCGATGCGGCTCAGAGACAGCTTCTCCGTAGCGATCTGGGCTTCGGCCTGATCGAGGGCATTTTGATAATCGCCGTTGTCGAGCGTGGCGAGCACGTCCCCGGCCTTCACCTGCTGGTTGGCGACGACATTCACCTTCGCGACATAGCCGGTGACCTTTGGCGAGATCGTTGCGATATCACCTTCGATATAGGCGTCGTCAGTCGACACCATGAAACGGCCGTTTGTCCACCACTCGTAGCCATATGATGCACCGCCGGCAAGAATAGCGAGCGCCACGATCGGTAGCACCAGGCTGCGGCGTTTCTTCTTTTCAGCCGGAGCGGTCTGCGTATCGGGGGCAGTCTGAGGGGCACGCGGAGCTTCCGCAGTCGCCGGTTCGGCAGGGACAACGGCGTCCGGCGCCGTCTCGTCCCTTGCGGAATCGCTGACAATGCGGGCGACATTCGTTTTCTGGTTGGACGACATGTGCAAAGACCGGGTAAATCGAGTGATATTGATCGAACTGAACGGTTCGGTTCAGTTGACATAAAGCGTTTTTAAAGCCATATCAAGTCATATCGAACCAGGCGGTTCGATTTTGTAATGTTCGCATCGGCGAACGCGGTTAAGGAGACAATGACGGACATTTTCAAAGATACGGTCGAAGCCCCGGTCGCAAGTGGCCGATGGGCGGCAGGAGAGGATCCGGCAAAGCGCAGGCAGATCCTTGAGGGGGCGAAGCGTGTCTTCATGAAACTCGGCTTCGATGCCGCGAGCATGAACGACGTGACGCGCGAGGCTGGTGTTTCGAAAGGAACGCTTTATGTCTACTTCGCCAACAAGGAAGAGCTTTTTACTGCGATGATGGAGACCGAGCGCGCCGCTTTTGTCGCCAGCGTGCGTGCGGCTCTCAATGCCAATCCCGATCCGGACACGGCTCTTTACGATTTCGGC
Source organism: Rhizobium sp. SEMIA 4085 (assembly GCF_013004495.1). Taxonomy (NCBI): domain Bacteria; kingdom Pseudomonadati; phylum Pseudomonadota; class Alphaproteobacteria; order Hyphomicrobiales; family Rhizobiaceae; genus Rhizobium; species Rhizobium sp. SEMIA 4085. The sequence goes on along the minus strand of NZ_JABEPH010000002.1, from coordinate 54,272 downwards.
ATGACCTTCGTCCGGCACACAACCGAAGAAAAGGTCATCAATGCCATACGCACCGTCATCGGAGTGCGCGACCGCATGCCGCACCTTTGTCAACGCTTCTTTACCGGTCCCGAAAATATCCGGACCGTCCTCACCGACTATCTGAAGGCGCAGGTCGCCGCCGGGCATTTTGTGATCGAGGATGTCGAGCTTGCCGCTCGCCAGTTCCTGGAACTCTGCGGCGGAGGCTTCTTCAAGCTGCGCCTTTTGGGCGACATGGCGGGTCCTCCCTCCGAGGAGGAGATGAGCCGCATCATCCGCGGTGCGATCCGCGTCTTCCTTGCCGCCTATGGCGTTAACCAGAACCGGCCAGCCTAAACGCCTTCGATTTCTTTCGGCGTCGCGCTAAAATCCAGCAAAAGCGATCAAACCTGCTTGCCGGTTTTACTCTAATCAGGAGACCGCAACCGAGGAAGTGTGCATGAGTGCCATTGGACGGGCGATTTGGTTTATCGAAAGCCATTCCGCCAGCGATATCTCGTTGGATGATATCTCGGACGCCGCAGGTCTGTCGCGCTATCATCTGTCGCGCGTCTTCGGGCTCGTCACCGGCCACTCGATCAGCGGCTATCTCCGCGGACGTCGTCTGAGCGCGGCCGCATTGGCCCTGATCGGCAGTTCATCGAGCATCCTCGAGGTTGCCCTCGGCGCGCGTTACGGCTCGCACGAGGCTTTCACCCGTGCCTTTCGCGACCAGTTCGGCATCACTCCGGACGCTATTCGAAAGCAGGGGCACGTCCGCAACATCGCTTTAGTGGAGCCGATAAAAATGGACCCCGCACGCCTCAACGAACCTGAAGGACCCCGCTTCGAAAGCCTGCCGCCAATGCTTTTTGCCGGACTGCAAGAGACCTATGGGTACGGCGACAATGCAGCAATTCCTTCACTTTGGCAGAAATTCAACTCTTATTTCGGCAATATTTCCGGCCAGCGCGGCAATGCCGCCTATGGCATCTGCACACATATCCAAGGAGAAACCGAAACGTTTCGCTATATGGCAGGTGCCGAAGTCACCGATGCCGACGACCTGCCGGAGGGTTTTACGACGCTGAAAGTGCCCGCTCAGCGCTACGCCGTCTTCACTCATCGCGGCCACGTCTCCGCTATTGCGGCAACGATGCACCATATCTTCGGGACATGGCTGCCCTCCTCGGGTCTGCAGCACGCCGAGATGCCAGACATGTTCGAACGCTACGACGAGCGTTTCGATCCCCATACCGGCACGGGCATCACGGAAATCTGGATACCGGTGAAGGAATAAAAGCCTTCCCGGTTTCGTATATTCCCCTGCGCGCTTGTTTCTTGGCGCCTTCACCTTAAATTGCGGGCGTCAGATTCCATGGCGCGAGGGAAAATAGCTTATGCAAGATATCATCATGCTCGTTCAGGATCCGGCAGCCTGGGTGGCTCTGGTGACCCTGGTTGTCATGGAAGTCGTCCTCGGCATCGACAACCTGATCTTCATTTCCATTCTCACCAACAAGCTGCCGGTCGAGCATCGTGATAAAGCTCGCAAAGTGGGCATCAGCCTTGCCCTTCTCATGCGTCTTGCATTGCTCGGTACCGTGGCCTGGATCGTCCAGCTCACCACACCTGTCTTTCAGGCTTTCGGTCATGGCTTCTCTTGGAAGGACATGATCTTGATCGCCGGCGGCCTGTTCCTCGTATGGAAGGCCACCAAGGAAATTCACCACAGTGTCGATCCGGAAGATCACAACGAGGATTTCATCGCGAGTTCGGCAACGACGGGCTTTGCGGCGGCGATCAGCCAGATCCTGCTGCTCGACCTTGTCTTCTCGGTGGACAGCATCATCACCGCCGTCGGCATGACCCCGCACCTGCCGATCATGGTCATCGCCGTCATCGCCGCCGTCACCGTCATGCTGTTTGCCGCCACGCCGCTTGCGAATTTCATCGAGAAAAACCCGACGATCGTCATGCTGGCGCTGGCCTTCCTGCTGATGATCGGCACCACACTCATCGCCGACGGCATGGGGTTCCATGTACCGAAGGGCTATGTCTATGCCGCCATGGCCTTCTCGGCGCTGGTTGAAGTGCTGAACATGTTTGCAAGAAACGCCCGAATGCGGAAGAAGGCCAGCGGGCATTGACGGGATTTAGACGGGGGGCGCGACAAAAACGCGCCCTTTGCTTTTTAGCCAGGCCGCTCCCCTGGCGAGCTCCCTGTGATCGCCGAAACCAGCCGCTGATCGCCTGCCGTGATGTCCGGCGCGAAACGGGCGGCGCCCGCCCTGTCCGGCGAGATGCTGGAAATGACCATTTGCGCCCGGCGAGGTGAAGGATAGGAACTTTGCATCCTGCATGACATTGATTGGTCCAGGAAAGCGTACAAGTATCATCCGGCGATCAGCCCTAACCTTCAGAGCGGTATGACGACCCAACAGATCCTTTCCTTCGGCGTGATCGGCCTGATGATGGCAATCTTCATCTGGGACCGGTTCCGTTACGACATTGTGGCTTGTTGCGCCCTCGTTCTTGCGGTTGCAGCCGGTCTCGTTCCTTTCGGCAAGGCATTTTCCGGCTTCGGAGACGACATCGTCATCATCGTCGGCAGCGCCCTCGTCGTCAGCACCGGGGTGGCCCGCTCGGGGATCGTCGACATGGCGATCAAGCGCTTCTTTCCCAATCTGGACAAGCCGCATCTACAACTTGCCCTGTTGCTTATCGTTGTTGCGGTGCTATCAGCCTTCATCAAGAATATCGGCGCATTGGCGATCATGATTCCGGTCGCCTTCCAGTTCGCCAGGAAAACCGGCAAATCACCATCGCTCTATTTGATGCCGATGAGTTTTGCTGCGCTGCTCGGCGGCTTGATGACGCAGATAGGCACTTCGCCCAACATCGTCGTATCGCGATTGCGCGAGGAGATCACCGGTGCTCCCTTCACCATGTTCGATTTCACGCCTGTCGGCGCGACCCTGACCCTTGTCGGCATCGTCTTCTTGATCTTCTTTCATTGGCTGGTGCCGGAACGGCAAAACGAGAATCCGTCGCTCGAGGAGGCGCTCGACCTCAAAACCTATTTTTCGGAGGCGACGGTTGTCGAAGGATCAAGCTTCGACGGCAAGAAGCTGAACGAACTCCTTCAACTCGGCGACGGCGAAGTCGTGGCGACGGCGATCCTGCGCGGCCACTCCCGCATGTCGCCTTTTCCCGACGTGACACTGAAGGCCGGCGATACGATATTGCTGGAAGGCGTGCCGGATGCACTCGATCGCGTGGTGACCCATGCGAAGCTGAAGCTCTCCGGAAAGCCCATCCCGGAAGCGCGGGCGGAAGGCAATCTCGTGTCGATCGAGGCTGTCATCACCGCGGAATCGATGCTGATCGGCCTTTCCGCTCGCCAGCTCTCGCTGTGGAACCGGCGGCGGGTCAACCTGCTCGCCGTCAGTCGCCAAGGCCACAAGCTCACCGAGCGGCTGAGCGAGGTGACGCTTCGGGCCGGCGACGTTCTCCTGCTTCAGGGAAGCCGCAGGAACCTGCCTGCCTTCCTGCAGGAATTTTCCTGCCTTCCGCTTGCCCAACGTGACATCATGCTTGGCACGCCACGCCGAGGCTATGTGCCCCTTCTGATCCTCGCCGCCGCCATGGGCGTGACTGCCGCGGGCCTCACGCCGGTTTCGGTCGCGTTTTTCTGCGCGGCGCTGGCCATGGTCGTCTTTCGCGTGATCCCGCTCGTCGATGTCTATAAGTCGCTCGATGCGCCGATCCTGATCATGCTTGCAGCACTGATCCCGGTATCCGATACGCTCCGTACCACGGGCGGCAGCGATCTGATTGCCGGATGGCTTGGCGATTTCGCTGCCCAGATGCCGCCATTCGGCGCGCTGGCGTTGATGCTGGTGACCGCCATGGCAGTCACGCCATTCCTCAATAATGCCGCCACAGTCCTTGTCATGGGGCCGATCGCGGCGAGTTTCGCCGAAGCCCTCCATTACAAACCGGAAGCTTTCCTGATGGCGGTTGCTATTGGCGCCGGCTGCGACTTCCTCACGCCAATCGGCCATCAATGCAATACGCTGGTTTTCGGCCCCGGTGGCTACCGCTTCAGCGATTACCCTCGCCTGGGCCTGCCGCTCTCCTTCATCATCATCGTGGTGAGCGTGCCCGTGCTTCTCTATGTTTGGCCTGCGCTTTGAGTGCCTGGCGCCCATTTTCCTTGACGTGCGCGGTCGAATATGGCCTTAAGGCCAGCCAAACGGACAATCGGCGGATGAAGTGGGCAGAATGCCCTTATCCGGCCGGTTTCCTGATCCAGTGATCTGCATTCTTACCGCCGAACGTCGCTTTCGCAGGAAAGCCGTCCGGCATTCATTTGACGGGCACATAAAATGACAGCTTCCGGCGTCCGCGTCCGAATCGCTCCCTCGCCGACTGGCGAGCCGCATGTCGGGACCGCTTATATCGCTCTCTTCAATTCTCTTTTCGCCAAGAAAAACGGCGGCGAGTTCATTTTACGCATCGAGGATACCGATGCTACGCGCTCGACCCCGGAATACGAAAAGAAGGTCCTGGATGCGCTGAAATGGTGCGGCCTGCAATGGTCGGAAGGCCCCGACATCGGCGGGCCCTATGGCCCGTACCGCCAGAGCGACCGCAAGCATATCTACGGCGAGTATGTCGAAAGGATCGTTGCTGCCGGCCACGGTTTTCGCTGTTTCTGCACGCCGGAGCGTCTGGAAAAGATGCGCGAGGCGCAACGCGCGGCAAACCTGCCGCCAAAATATGACGGCCGCTGCCTGAGCCTCTCGGCAGAAGAAGTCACCTCGCGCATGGCGGCAGGCGAACCTACTGTCGTGCGCATGAAGATCCCGGCCGAAGGCTCCTGCAAGTTCACCGACGGGGTCTATGGCGACGTGGAAATCCCGTGGGATGCGGTCGACATGCAAGTCCTCTTGAAGGCCGACGGCATGCCGACCTATCACATGGCAAACGTCGTTGACGACCACCTGATGAAGATCACCCATGTCGCCCGCGGCGAGGAGTGGCTGGCTTCGGTACCAAAACACATCCTGATTTACCGGTATCTCGGCCTCGAGCCGCCGGTGTTCATGCACCTGTCGCTGATGCGCAATGCCGACAAGTCAAAGCTGTCGAAGCGCAAGAACCCGACCTCGATCTCCTATTACACCGCGCTCGGCTATATCCCCGAGGCGCTGATGAACTTCCTCGGCCTCTTCTTCGTCCAGATCGCTGAAGGCGAAGAGCTGATGACGATGGACGAGCTCGCCGGAAAATTCGATCCGGAGAACCTCTCCAAGGCGGGCGCGATCTTCGACATCCAGAAGCTCGATTGGCTGAACGGCCGCTGGATCCGCGAGAACCTTTCGGAAGAAGATTTCCAGCATCGCGTCCTGCAGTGGGCGATGGAAAACGATCGCCTGAAAGCCGGTCTTGCGCTCTCGCAGTCGCGCATCTCCAAGCTTGGGGAACTGCCGGACCTCACGGGCTTCCTGTTCAAGTCGGACCTGAACCTTGATCCATCCGCCTTTGTCAAGATCAAGTCGCCGCCGGAAGAGATTCTGGAAATCCTCAACACGGTTCAGCCGGACCTCGAAAAGATCCTTGAATGGAACGTCGGGTCGATCGAAGCCGAGATGCGCGCCGTTGCCGATCGCATGGGCAAGAAGCTGAAGGTGGTCGTCGCACCGCTTTTCGTCGCCGTCTCCGGCTCATCGCGCTCGCTGCCGCTCTTCGATTCCATGGCGATCCTCGGCCGCGCCGTCGTACGCCAGCGCCTGAAACTGGCGTCCCAGGCGGTCGCCTCCCTCGTCGGCCCGAAGAATTGAACCGGACGTTTGCATCATGACTGAGAAGACCGAAACAGCGACCCTTTCCTCCGACGCGACGGAAGTCCGCGCCCAGAAGCTGAAGCTGCTGCGCGAACAGGTCGGCGATGTCTATCCGGCGCATTTCCACCGGACGATGACCAATGCCGAACTCGCTGCGAAATACGAGGGCCTGGAGCCGGACACCGAGACACAGGATGTCGTCACCGTCGCCGGCCGCGTCTATTCCTCGCGCAACTCCGGCATGTTCATGGACATCCATGACGCTTCGGCCAAGATCCAGATCTTCAGCCACAAGGACACGACGCCGCAAGAGGCTCGCGCCCTGCTGCCGATGATCGACATCGGCGACATCATCGGTGTAACCGGCGCGGTGCGCCGCACCAAGCGCGGGGAACTGACGATCAACGCGCAGCAGATCACCATGCTGACCAAGTCGCTTTTGCCGATGCCCGAGAAGTGGCATGGCCTCTCCGACATCGAGCTGCGCTACCGCAAGCGTCACCTCGACATCATGACCAACGAGGAATCGAAGCTCCGTTTCCAGCAGCGTTCGAAGATCGTCTCCGGCATCCGCCGCTTCATGGAGAATGACGGCTTCATGGAAGTCGAGACACCGATGCTGCAGTCGGTCTACGGCGGTGCGACCGCCGAACCCTTCAAGACGCATCACAACACGCTCAAGCTCGACATGTACCTGCGCATCGCGCCGGAACTGTTCTTGAAGCGCACGCTGGTTTCGGGCCTCACCGACAAGGTCTTCGAGATCAACCGCAACTTCCGCAACGAAGGCGTCTCGACAAGGCACAATCCCGAATTCACCATGATGGAGTGCTACTGGGCCTATGCCGACTACGAGGACATGATGGACCTCGTCGAACGCATGTTCGCCGAGCTTGCCGTTTCGGTCCATGGCAGTACGGAATTCACCTTCGTCGACAAGCAGATCTCCTTCAAAGGCCCGTTCCGCCGTGTGCCGATGCCTGACGCCGTCAAGGAAGCGACCGGCATCGACTTTCTGGCGATCAAGACCGACGAGGAAGCCCGCGCCGCCACGAAGGCCGCGGGTTTCGAAATCGAGAAGGACGCAACCTGGGGCGAATGCCTTGCCTTCATCTTCGAGGAGAAGGTCGAAAGCACGCTGATCCAGCCCGCGCATGTCACGCATTTCCCAAAGGATATTTCGCCCTTCGCCAAGGAAGTGCCGGGTGAGCCGCGCCTCGTCGAGCGTTTCGAGACCTATTGCAACGCCTGGGAACTCGGCAACGCCTTCTCCGAACTCAACGATCCAGAAGAGCAGCGCAAGCGCATGGTCGAACAGCTGGAGCAGGCTCACGCGCGCGGCGAAAAGGAAAAACAGCTGGACGAGGAATTTCTGGACGCAATTGACCAGGGCATGCCGCCCGCCGGCGGTCTCGGCATCGGCGTCGATCGCCTGATCATGCTGCTCACGAATTCCGCCTCGATCCGCGACATCATCCTCTTCCCGGCCCGCCGCAGCAAGGCGGACTGAGCAGGTTCAAAACGCGGGCGGCCGATGGTCGTCCGCCTTTCGCATGCCCAATGATCAATGGCCGGAGGCAGGAGCAGCCTTGCTGCCTTCTGGCGCAGAAACGGCTTCGCCTTCCGATGGTGCATCCCCTTCACCGCCTTTTTCGTTGCCCTCGCCTGCGGTTGCAGCGACAGCCGTCGGATCAATGCAATCGGAGCGTTGCTTGAACGAGGCGTTCAGCGCCTGGATTTCTTCGTCCGGCAAATCGATGCGCTCGCCGAAAAACAGGCCGTTCTCGCTCGCCTGACCATCGTAAAAGCGGGCGGTATAGGGTTTTCCGTTCAGCCCTTCGACCAACTGGTCGGGATGCGGGATATAAACCACGTCGGCGCCGATCGCCCTGCCGCGAATATCCGAACGCAGCGTTGGACCGTTTTCATCGAGGACCACGACCTGTACCAGATCCGGCCTTTCTTGCGCGTAAACGGCTTGCGCCACGCGGAGCGCCGTCTTGACCCGTGTCATGCCGTCCGTCGGCTCGGTCTTGATGTATTTGCGAATCCAGACGCGATCCTGCTTCTTGATGGTCACCAAGTTGACATCGGTACAGGAGACGCCGTTCGCCTCTTCCAACACCTGGCCGATGATGTTGTCCCTGCCGATATAAAGGGCAACACCGCCGGAAGCGCCTATGAACAAGGCCATTCCGCCGATCACGATCACCAATTTCCGGGAGGGCCGGAAGATGCGCAGTAAGGCCTTCACGCCAACTGCTCCGCCATCGAAAAAACTCCAACGCAATACATGCGAGTGATGCTAGTCAAACGACGTTTCGGAATGCTTAAGTGGTCTTTCGAGAAACATACCAATTCAGGCTAAAGACCAAAAAAGGTCCACCACCCGATGTGCTTGCCATGATCGGTTTGGCCGTGCTCTAAAAACACACATGGCCTTCACCCTTCGCCAGATCCAGTATTTCGTCGCCGTTGCCGAGCAGGGTTCGGTGACGCGCGCCGCGCAGAATCTTTCCATCTCGCAATCATCGGTCACAGAAGCGCTGAAGGAGTTGGAAACCGACCTCGGCGTCGAACTCTTCGAACGTCACCCCCGCGGCCTGACGATCACCCACAACGGTCACCAGTTCCTCCGGCATGCGACTAAAATTCTAGCCAGCGTCTCCGATGCCCGCGCCAGTTTTTCCAGCCTGCAAAGCGCTCTGTCCGGAACATTGAATATCGGCGTCACCTCGCTGGTCGCAGGCTACGTTCTCTCCGATCTTCTGGCGCGATACCGCCGCGCCTGCCCTGGTGTGGAGGTTAGTGCAATCGAAGACAATGGCGGCTATCTGGAGCATCTGCTGGTCGGCGGTGAACTCGATGTCGCGGTCATGGTAATCTCCAATCTGCGCGACCGCATGGCGCTGCAGGCGGAGATCCTCGAAACTTCGCCCTATCGTCTCGGGCTGCCGATCGGCCACCCGTTGGTTTCGGCCGACATCATCTCGGTTGCCGACATTGCCCGCGAGCCGCTGATCATGCTGACGGTGGATGAGATCGAGGAGAACACCGGCAAGCTGCTGTCAGCGCTCGGCGCCCGCCCGCATGTTGCCTTCCGCACCCGGTCGGTGGAAGCCGTGCGCAGTCTCGTCGCAACAGGCGCCGGCGTCGCGCTGCTTCCTGATCTCGTCTACCGCCCCTGGTCGCTGGAAGGCGACCGGATCGAAAGCCGCGATGTCTCCGGTTCATTGCCAGTCGTCCAGGTCGGCATGGTCTGGCGCAAGGGTTCCAGCCTGCCGCAAGCAGCACGAGATTTCGTCGGTATTGCGGAAGCGATGCGATCCGGCCGTGCGCGATAAAAGATATCGGAATTTCCGATATCGTCTTTCTGATAAATGAATTTGCGAAACCGGATATTTCAGCGCACCTTTCAGCCGGGAACAAAATGCCGCAACAAGCGGCACAAACCGGGAGACAGGCGATGAAGTACCTTCTGAAATCGTGCACTGCTGCCCTCGCAAGCTTAAGCTTCGTGACGCAGGTGGCTGCTGCCGAACCGTTGAAGGCCTTGGACAAGGGTGAGGGTGCGGTCAGCATCGTCGCCTGGGCCGGCTATATCGAGCGCGGCGAAACCGACAAGAATTACGACTGGGTTACAGATTTTGAAAAGAAGACCGGCTGCAAGGTTTCCGTGAAGACGGCGGCGACCTCGGATGAGATGGTGGCGCTGATGAACGAAGGTGGCTTCGATCTCGTCACCGCTTCGGGCGATGCTTCGCTGCGTCTCGTTGCCGGCAAGCGCGTGCAGCCGATCAATACCGATCTCATTCCGAGCTTCAAAAACCTCGACGAACGCCTTCAGAGCGCTCCGTGGCATACCGTGGGCGGCGTCCACTACGGCGTGCCCTATCTGTGGGGGCCGAACGTTTTGATGTACAACACCGATGCCTTCAAGGATAAGGCCCCGACCAGCTGGAAGGTGGTATTCGAAGAAGAAACGCTGCCTGATGGCAAGTCCAACAAGGGCCGCGTCCAGGCCTATGACGGGCCGATCTACGTCGCCGATGCTGCCATGTATCTGATGGCCCACAAGCCTGATCTCGGTATCAAGGATCCCTACGAACTCAATGAAGACCAGTATAAGGCGGCCCTCGATCTGCTGCGCGGCCAGCGAAAGCTCGTCTCCCGCTACTGGCATGACGCGATGATCCAGATCGACGACTTCAAGAACGAAGGCGTCGTCGCATCCGGCTCCTGGCCGTTCCAGGTGAACCTGATGCAGGCCGACAAGCAGAAGATCGCCTCGACCTTCCCCGAGGAAGGCGTCACCGGCTGGGCCGACACGACAATGCTTCATGTCGACAGCGAGCATCCGAACTGCGCCTATATGTGGATGGAGCACTCCCTGTCCCCCAAGGTCCAGGGTGATGCCGCCGCCTGGTTCGGCGCCGTCCCCTCCGTTCCGGCAGCATGCAAGGGCAACGAACTGCTGACCGATACCGGCTGCACCACCAACGGCTTCGACCACTTCGACAAGATCAAATTCTGGAAGACGCCTGTTGCCAAATGCACGACACAAAGTGAATGCGTGCCGTATCATCGCTGGGTGTCTGACTATATCGGCGTGATCGGCGGGCGGTAGTCAACAGGCAGAATGATTGCCCCTAATCCTCTCCCACACGCAGGGAGAGGCGACATGCCCCAAAACCTCTCGCCGCTATCTGAAACGCCCCGAGGGGCGAGAGCATCGCCGCGAATCCCCTTCGCCGCGCGCTTGCGGCGAGAAGGTGTCCCGCAGGCAGGATGAGGGGCATCATGTATAACCCGGAGACCCCAATGACCCCCGCCGTCCGTTTCCAGCAGGTTTCGCGCCATTTCGGCCAGGTTCGCGCAGTCGACGGCGTCGATCTCCAAATCGCACCGGGCGAGTTCTTCGCGATGCTCGGTCCGTCGGGTTCTGGAAAGACGACCTGCCTGCGTCTGATCGCCGGCTTCGAACAGCCAACGGATGGGCATATCGAGATTTTCGGAGAAACGGCAGACGGTGTCCCGCCCTACCGCCGCAACGTCAACACCGTCTTCCAGGACTACGCGCTCTTCCCGCATCTCAACATCCTCGACAACGTTGCCTACGGGCTGATGGTCAAGGGCATCGGTAAGGCAGAGCGCACCAAGGCGGCCGAACAGGCGCTGGAACTTGTGAAACTTCCGGGCTACGGCGCCCGCCGCCCCGGCCAGCTCTCCGGCGGCCAGCGCCAGCGCGTGGCACTCGCCCGAGCGCTCGTCAACAAGCCGAAGGTCCTGCTGCTCGACGAGCCGCTTGGCGCGCTTGATCTGAAGCTGCGGGAGCAGATGCAGGAAGAATTGAAGAGCCTTCAGCGCGCACTCGGCATCACCTTCGTCTTTGTCACCCACGATCAGGGCGAGGCGCTCTCCATGGCAGACCGCGTCGCCGTCTTCAACAATGGCGGCATCGTGCAGGAGGGTACCCCGCAGGATATCTACCGCCGTCCGAAGACATGCTTCGTCGCAGATTTCGTTGGTTCCTCGAATGTCATCGCGCCAGATGTAATGACGTCGCTGGGCGGCGAAAAGCGCTGGGCAAGCCTGCGCCCCGAGGCGATCCATCTCTCCGGCGACGGCATGGAGGCGGCGGTCGAAAACACCAGTTTCCTTGGCGCCGCGACTCGCCTGACGGTCGGCATGAGGGGCACACGCCTGCATGTCACACTACCCGCAGGTGCCATTGTGCCGGATATCGGCGCCAGCGTGCGCCTTGCTTGGCAGCCGGCCGACGTGCATTACATGGATGATGCAGCATGACAGTGCTTGCCCTGACAAAGCCTGGCGTTACGACCTCCATCTTGCCCGGCCGGGGCGGAATCTTCGGTGGGTTGTCGGACGCCTTCTGGCGCCATCCGAAGCTACTGCTTTTGCTGATGCTGACACCGCCGCTGCTGTGGCTCGGCATCATCTATATCGGTTCGCTTATCGCACTGCTGCTGCAGAGTTTCTTCTCGATCGACGATTTCTCCGGCTTGATCAAATACGAGTTCACGCTTGCGACCTATGCCGAGCTTCTGAACCCGGCCAATTTCGACATCATCGTCCGTACCGTCGTCATGGCGGTCATGGTGACGATCGCATCGGCCGTCATCGCCTTCCCAGTCGCCTACTACGCCGCGCGCTATGCGCAGGGAAAGTGGAAGGCGTTTTTCTATCTCGGTGTCATGCTGCCTCTCTGGTCGAGCTATCTCGTCAAGGTTTACGCCTGGAAGCTGATCCTCGCCAAGGAAGGCATCCTCACCTGGATCTTCGCCAAACTGCATCTCTCATGGCTGCTCGACGCCATTCTTACGCTGCCGGTTGTCGGCGGCAATTCGCTTTCGGTGAGCTATCTCGGAACCTTCGTCGTTTTCGTCTATATCTGGCTGCCCTACATGATCCTGCCGACGCAGGCCGCTCTCGAGCGCGTGCCTGCAAACCTGATCGAGGCCGCCTCCGATCTCGGCGCCACGCCGGGCCAGACCTTCCGCACGGTGCTGTTCCCGCTCGCGCTGCCCGGCATCGTCGCCGGCTCGATCTTCACTTTCTCGCTGACCCTCGGCGATTACATTATCCCGCAGATCATCGGTTCTTCCCGCCTCTTCATCGGCCAGGCGGTCTATGCGCAGCAGGGCACCGCCGGCAACGTGCCGCTCGCCGCCGCCTTCTCCGTCGTGCCGATCGTCATCATGGCCATCTACCTCTGGCTTGCAAAGAAACAGGGGGCCTTCGATGCGCTCTGACCGAGGACACCGCTCCCCTCTCCCCCTGAAGATCGCAGCCGTGAGCGGCCTGCTTTTCCTGCATCTGCCGATCCTTTTGATCTTCGTCTATGCATTCACCACCGAGGAGAAGAGCTACCAGTGGCCGCCGCCGGGGCTGACGACGCAGTGGTTCGACGTGGCCTGGAACCGGCCTGACGTCTGGGCAGCCCTCGGCCTTTCTGTTCAAGTCGCCTGCATCGCCACCGCTATCGCCCTGGTGCTCGGCACGCTTTGTGCTGCCGCCGTCAGCCAGACGAAGTTCTTCGGCCGCGAGGTAATCTCTTTGCTCGTCATTCTGCCGATCGCCCTTCCCGGTATCATCACCGGTATTGCGCTGCGCTCGGCCTTCAGCCTGTTCGACATCCCGTTCTCGGTCTGGACGATCGTGCTTGGCCACGCCACCTTCTGCGTCGTGGTCGTCTACAACAATGCGGTCGCCCGCTTCCGCCGCACCTCCGGCTCATTGATCGAAGCTTCGATGGACCTAGGTGCCGACGGCTTCCAGACTTTCCGGCACGTCATCCTGCCGAATATCGGCACCGCGCTGCTTGCCGGCGGCATGCTTGCCTTTGCGCTCTCCTTCGACGAAGTCATCGTCACCACCTTCACCGGCGGCCAGCAATCGACACTGCCGATCTGGATGCTCGAAGAACTCATCCGCCCGCGCCAGCGCCCGGTCACCAACGTGGTCGCCATGGCCGTCGTGCTCGTCACCTTCCTGCCGATCCTGGCAGCCTACTACCTCACCCGCGACGGCGACCAAATCGCCGGAGCCGGCAAATAAAAGGGAGAACATCATGGACACCCAGATGCTGATTGGATCCCGCTTCGAAACGGGCACGGAAACGGACGAACACATCCTGAACCCGAAGACGGGCGAGACGGTGCTGAATCTGCCGGAAGCCTCGTTCGGCCAGATCGATGCCGCTGTGGAAGCCGCCGGGAAGGCTTTCAAGCGGTGGTCGCAGACGACACCTGCCGAACGCTCCGGCTATCTGCTGAAGATCGCCGATGCCATTGAGAAAGACGGACAGGGCTTTGCCACGCTCGAAGCACTGAACTGCGGCAAGCCGATCAACGCCGTGCTCAACGATGAAATCCCGGCGATCGTCGATTGCTACCGTTTCTTCGCGGGCGCTGTCCGCAACCTGCATGGCCCGGTTTCGGGCGAATACCTGCCTGATCACACCTCGATGATCCGCCGCGACGCAATCGGCATCGTCGGCTCGATCGCGCCCTGGAATTATCCACTGATGATGATGGCCTGGAAGCTGGCACCCGCGATTGCCGGCGGCAACACCGTCGTCTTCAAGCCTTCCGAACAAACGCCGCTGACGGCTCTGAAGATGGCGAAACTGCTCGCTGACATCCTGCCCGAGGGCGTTGTCAACGTCATCCTCGGTCGCGGAGAAAGTGTCGGCAATGCGCTGATCAACCACCCGAAGATCGCCATGATCTCGATCACCGGCGATGTTGCGACCGGCAAGAAGGTGCTGCAGGCAGCCGCCAAGTCCGTCAAGCGCACGCATCTGGAACTTGGCGGCAAGGCCCCCGTCATCGTCTTCGACGACGCCGATATCGATGCCGTAGTTGCAGGCATTCGCACCTTCGGTTACTACAACGCCGGCCAGGACTGCACCGCCGCCTGCCGTATCTATGCTGACGCCAAGGTCTACGACAGGTTCGTCGCCGATCTCTCCTCGGCGGTTTCCTCGATTAAGTTCAACCAGGCCGAGGACACTGAAAACGAGATCGGCCCGCTGATCTCCAAGCGCCAGCGCGACCGCGTCGAAAGCTTCGTCACCCGCGCTGCCGAGCACAAGCACATGGAAATTACGACCGGCGGCAAGACCTCAGGCGACAAGGGCTTCTTCTTCACGCCAACCGTCATCGCCGGTGCCACGCAGGATGACGAGATCGTCCGCCGCGAAGTCTTCGGCCCGGTCGTCTCCGTTACGCGCTTCACCGACGTCGAGGATGCCGTCGCTTGGGCGAACGACAGCGACTATGGCCTTGCCTCCTCCGTCTGGACCAAGGACATCAGCTGCGGCATGAAGACGGCCGCGCGCCTGCAATATGGCTGCACTTGGATCAACACGCATTTCATGCTGGTCAACGAAATGCCGCATGGCGGTCTCAAGCAATCCGGCTACGGCAAGGACATGTCGGTCTATGCGCTGGAGGATTACACCGCCGTCCGGCACGTGATGATCAATCATGGTTGAGTAATTCCGACCAGTATCAGTTGTGATCAAGACCGTCGCAGACAACTGCGGCGGAACAATTTGGCCTTTCCTGCGTCCTCTTTCTGTATCCAACGCAGAGGAAACATCCATGCTCAAATGGGCTCTCATATTTCTCGTCATTTCGCTGGTTGCCGGGTTCTTCGGTTTTTCCGGTATCTCAGCCGCCACCGCAACGATCGCGCGCGTCCTTTTCGGCATCGCCCTCGTCATCTTCCTGATCTTCCTGATCTTGGCGCTGATCGCCGGCCAAGCGGTTCTCTAGAACAGCGTGGCTTGCCTAGAGCAGGCTCGCTCCGACATTGATCGCGAGTGCGAGGATCGTCGTATTGAAGAGAAACGACAGCACTGCGTGAAGCAGCGCGATCTTGCGCATCGTCATGGTGGAGACGGCAACATCAGCCGTCTGCGCCGCGACGCCGATCGTGAATGAGAAATAGAGGAAGTCCCAATAGACGGGCTCTTCGATCCTGTCCGGAAAAATCAGGCCTTCACCCTTGTCAGGTCCGCCATAGAATCGATGGGCGTAGTGGATGGTGAAGAGCGTGTGGAGGAAAATCCAGGAGACCAGGATCGTGACCACCGCCGCGCAGGCCCTGGCGAAGGCGACATCAGGTGGTGCTTCTTTCACGGAATGCAGCTCGAGCCCAATGCCAGCAATGCTTGCGAGCGCCGCCGCGATCGACAGGAAGAGCACGAAGGTGTCTGAAAAATCCAGATCTTCCGCTCGCTTCCTGATATCCGCGACTGTCGCCCGAAGCATCCTTCGCCAACTGATACATGTAAAGACGATGGCCGTCACGTTCCAGCCGACCAGCACGTTCTTGGCGTTCACATCCCGGGAGGTGAGAAGGAGGAAAACGACCAAGCCCGCAATGAAAGCAATGATGATGCTCAGATGCCGGACGGCATAGGTCATTATCGAACTGCGCTGATCGTCATCCGCCATGTCTTTCCTCAGGCTTTATGCCATTGATATCAGTACGAAAAAGGCGCGGCCACCATTGGCAACCGCGCCTTTTAGCCGTTTTCTATGAAGACGTCAGGCAGCAGCGAGCTGCAATTCCTTCTGGACCATCGTGCGAAGCGCTGTCAGGTCCTTGGCGAAGGCGCGAATGCCTTCGGCAAGCTTTTCGGTTGCCATCGCATCTTCGTTCATCATCCAGCGGAAGGCCTTCTCGTCGATTTCGATCCTCGGCTCGGCCTTCTTCGTGTCCGGCGAGAGCTTGCGGACCAGCGCGCCCTGATCGTTGGCGAGTTCGTCGAGCAGCGCCGGGCTGATGGTCAGGCGGTCGCAACCAGCCAGTGCTTCGATTTCACCGGCGTTGCGGAACGAGGCGCCCATGACGATCGTCTTGATGTCATGCGCCTTGTAGTAATTGTAGATGTCACGGACAGACTGAACGCCCGGATCCTCTTCCGCAGTGTAATCCTTGCCCGTCGACTTCTTGTACCAGTCGAGGATGCGGCCGACGAAGGGCGAGATCAGAAAAGCCTTCGCATCGGCGCAGGCAATGGCCTGGGCCTTGGAGAAGAGAAGCGTCAGGTTGCAGTCGATGCCCTCCTTCTGCAGCACTTCCGCGGCGCGGATGCCTTCCCAGGTCGAGGCGAGCTTGATCAGAATGCGGTCGCGCTCGATACCGCGCTCCTTGTAGGAGGCGATGATGCCGTGCGCTTTGGCGATCGATGCTTCAGTGTCGAAAGAAAGGTCAGCATCGACCTCGGTCGATACGCGACCCGGCACGAGCTTCGACAAGGCGGCGCCAACGGAAATCGCTAGACGATCGGCAACGGCTGCGGCAACCGCATCGCTGTTTCCGCCCTGTTTCTTGCCCCAGGAGACGGCTTCCTTGATTGCGTCGGCAAACATCGGCGTTCCGAGTGCCTTCAGAACGATGGTCGGATTGGTCGTGCAATCGACCGGCTTCAGGCGGGCGACAGCCTCGATATCGCCGGTATCGGCGACGACCGTGGTCATGTCGCGAAGTTGGTCAAGCTTGGATGTCATGGTCAAAATCCCTTGTGAACTCGAACTGCTAACTTGAGCTGCGGACCGGCGCGAGCTCCGCCCGGCAATGAGGTAGTCTACAGGCAGATGAGTTTGCTGCAGGCGAAAACGCGTGCCTTCCCATGTGCCCGCACATTGTCTTCCTCGGACAAACGACTGCGTCGGGAATGACTATCGCCATTCCGAAATGAGAAAGTCAAGGACATTTGTGCATTTCAATTGACATAAGTGTCACGCCCGTCATTATCGCTGGGAACAAGGAAAATGGCCCTGTTTTTCCGCCTCCGGATGCAACTAGGGTGAAACTCAAGCAGGAGAAGATGTGGTCAAGCTGAAACGCGGCACGCACACGGCTTACTCAGAAGCCTCCTCGCTGAGGCTACGCGCCGCGTGGCTCTACTACAATCAGGGCCTGACGCAGAAGGACGTCGCCGAGCAGCTCGGCATAAGCCGCACGACAGTCATCCGCTTGCTCGACGAGGCGATGAAGCGCAGCGAGGTGCAGATCTGGATCAACGATTCGATCGGCGACTGCGTCGAGCTTTCCGTGAAGCTGGAGCGCGCCTACGGGCTCGACGAGGCAATCGTTGTGCCCGCTCCCGTCAGTTCCGACGTCGATAGTCTCGCAAAGAGCGTCGGGCTTGCGCTCGGCCAGTTCCTCTCCGAGGCGATCCCCGACGACTATACGATCGGCGTCGGCTGGGGACGCACGATGACGGCTTCGCTTTCGAGCTTCCGGCCGCCTCGGCGCACCAATTGTAAGGTCGTCTCGCTGCTAGGCGGCATCGTCGCCGTGCACCAGACAAACCCCATCGACTATACGTGGCGGCTTGCAAGCCAACTTGGCGCCGAGTGCTACATGTTCCTCTCGCCGCTGCTCGTGGATTCGGTCGAGACGAAGCGTAATCTGATCGAAAAATGCGGGCTGGACACGATCTACCGGCTTGCGGAAGACCTTGATCTTGCGATCGTCAGCTGCGGCGACATCGGCCCGCATTCGACATCTCTGTCGGAAGGCTGGATTTCCAAGGCCGAACTGCGGCAGCTGATCGAGGCCGGCTGCGTCTGCGACACGATGTTCAATTTTCTGGACAAGGACGGCAACACCGTCGATCACTCGATCAACAGCCGCGTGATGTCGGTCGATCTGGACACCCTGAAGAAGGCACGGCACATCGTGCTCTCTTCAGGGGGCGCACACCGCGCCGTCGCGGTCCGTGCCACCATCCGGCGCATCGGCTGCAATACGCTGATCACCGACGAGAGCGCCGCAAAGGCGCTGCTCGAACTAGCCGAAATTCACGCCTGACCGGCTTCCCACCCCAGTATCGCCCGTTTGCGGGTGAGACCCCAATGGTAGCCCGTCAAGTCGCCATTTTTCCCGAGCGCACGGTGGCATGGCACAACGAAGGAGATCGGATTGCGTCCAATCGCAGCACCGACTGCACGCGATGCCGTCGGCTGGCCGATATCTTTAGCGATGTCCGAATAAGTCATCGCTTTGCCAAGCGGAATCTTCAAAAGACTCTCCCAGACGCGGACCTGAAAATCCGTGCCGATGAGCACGACGCGCAAAGGCTGGTCTGCAGACCACTTTCCGGGCTCGAAAATGCGCTCTGCATAAGGCGTGGTTGCCTGCCGATCCTCGACATATTGGGCATTCGGCCAGCGGCACGTCATGTCTTCGAAACAGGCGGCCTCGTCGCCGAGATCGCTGAAGGCAAGGCCTGCAAGGCCGCGATCGGTGGCCATGACCAGCGCGACGCCGAAGGGCGACTGATGGAAGCCGTAGCGGATCGTCAGGCCGCCGCCCTTTGCCTTCCACTCACCGGGCGACATGGCCTCATGGGTGACGAAGAGATCGTGAAGACGGCTTGGACCGGAAAGGCCCACCTCGATCGAAGTTTCAAGCAGCGGCATGTCTTCATTGCGCAGCAACCGCTTGGCATGATCGAGCGTGACTGCCTGCAGGAAGGCCTTGGGCGAAAGCCCGGCCCAGCGGGTAAAGGTCTTTTGAAGCTGCGTCGGCGACTGGTTGAGCCGCGCGGCAATCGCCTCCAGCGACGGCTGGTCGCGATAGTCCTCGGTGATAAGTTCGATGACCTGACGGACGGTCTCGTAGTCCGGACCCTCCGGCGTCGTGTCTCTGTTCAGATTGGCGATCATATTCATCGTTCTTCTCCTTGTAACAAGGAGATAGTCAAGGGGAGCATCGCAAGCCACCCGTTTCTTGCGCAACGTCTAAATACGCTGCTTGACTGTCGCCAGCGCTCCTTTGAAGGCCTTGGCAAAGCTTTCGCGATCATCCGGATTGAGGAAGGAGCCGATATCCGTCCTCCGGCCCTCGCCGAAAATATGCATGGACAGAATGCCGATTTCCTGGTGGCGGCGGACGAGGAAACGCGCCCAGAAGGGATTGAAGTGATGCTCCACCATGCGTCCGGAAGGCGCGAACTTGCGGATCGCGACATCTGTGCGCGAAACGGTCACTTCCTCGCGCGCCTTGCCGGAGCGATAGTTGAGCCAGAAGGCACCGTAGAGCAACGCGAAATCCAGCCCGAAGAAGAAGCCGATCGGCCAAGCGCCTGTTATGACGAAGAATATCCCATAGATGAAACAGACGGCACCGGAAATCAAAAGCAGCACCCTGAAACCCTTGCGGCCGAGCGACCGGTAAGGGAAAAGTTCGGCTGCAAAAACAGGCTGTTCGTTCGCCCGCCCGGCGTTGCTTTCCGTCATGGCTGATGAGTATAGATTGTCGATGCCCGATCCGAAACTCAAATCCGTCCGCAAAACATCGCAAAAATCGAAAGTGATCACCCGCCGCAAGGCCGTCCCGGTGCGCACCGCGTATTCGCAAGCCGAGCGCGAGGAGATATTCCGCCGCTTCTCGATCCAGCGGCCGGAACCCAGAGGCGAGCTGGCACACACCAATCCGTTCACGCTCGTCGTTGCCGTGGCACTCTCCGCCCAGGCGACGGATGCCGGTGTCAACAAGGCGACGCGGGCGCTTTTCAAGGTAGCAGATACGCCGGAGAAGATGTTGGCGCTCGGCGAGGAACGCCTTCGCGACTACATCAGGACGATCGGCCTTTACCGCAACAAGGCGAAGAACGTCATGGCGCTCTCGCAAATGCTGGTCGATGAATTCGGCGGCGAGGTTCCGCAGAAGCGCGAGGAACTCGTGCGCCTGCCGGGCGTCGGCCGCAAGACAGCGAACGTGGTTCTGTCGATGGCCTTCGGCCAGGCGACGATGGCGGTGGACACGCACATCTTCCGCATCGCCAATCGCATCAAGCTGGCGCCGGGAAAGACACCGGACGAGGTCGAGGACCGCCTGATGAAGGTGATCCCCGGTCACTACCTTTATCATGCCCACCACTGGCTGATCCTGCACGGCCGCTACACGTGCAAGGCGCGCCGCCCGGAATGCGAGCGCTGCGTGATCGCCGATCTCTGCAAATCGCCGGAAAAGAGCTGCGACATACCGGCGCCGCTGGTCGAACTGCCGCCGCAGGTGATCGGCGAGGCCGTCGAATAGCCGAACAATCGGCCTCCTCGAACTGACCTACCGGTGAAAACCGAGATCCCGTTGGGAAATCAGCTTGTAGAGATGAACCATCATGCCCGCCGCAAAAAGCGGCGTCAGCAGATTGAGAAAGGGGATGGCCAGGAAAGCGGCGATCACCAAACCGCCGAGAAAGACGGTAGAAGCGTGCTTTGCCCTGAAGAGCCGGGCCTCCTGCGGAGAACGGAAGCGCATGGCGGCGAATTCGAAAAATTCCCGGCCGAGCAGATAACCGTTCACCAGGAAGAAGGCAATCAGGTTCACGCCCGGGATGAAGAGCAGGAGAAGAGCGACAATATTGCCGGCGATCACCACGCCCAGGAACTTGAGTGAACTCGCGATTGCCGGGGCGATCGGCATCGCCGTCCCCGGGGTATCCTCGGGATAATCCCGCTTCTCCACCACTTCCGCCACGTCATCGAGAAAAAGGCCGGCAATCAACGCCGTCACGGGCGACAGCAGCAGCGCCAAGGCCAAGGCAAGACCGATGCTTGCGAGAATAACAAAGACGAAGCTCAGCCAGCCGGCCCAATCCGGAATTTCCGGAAAGAAGCCCGCGATCCACGGAAATAGCAAAGTCATGAACAGGCCTCGCAGCACGAACCAGAGCCCAATGAGAACCAGGATCGTAAGCCCCAGCACCTTCCAGAAAACAGACCGGGTTTCAGGTGCAAAAAGGTTGAAAAACGCAAGGCGCGCGGCATCGAGGATCATTCTTCGCATCTCCAGGTTATATCTGCGCATGTAGGAATCTCAACGCCCGACGGCAAGTCGAAATAAAACTACATGCAACGATGGAAAACTTGTCTAAAATAACACACTAATATATAGTCTATAGTATTCGATATAAACTTGAGCCTAGGACGCAGCTTCCGGAAATAGTTGCAACGGCAAGTCTCGCCAATAGCGCATCCGCGAATTGCCTCTGGGAAGTCAGGGAGGCTGATGTGGAAGACTTTGTTCAGAAGCTCAGACACTATGTGAAGTCAGGCACGCCGGCCGAGCGCAGAATTGCGAAGTATTTTACCGAGCATCTGAACGACCTTCCCTTCGAGACCGCTGCCTCCGTGGCCGACAGGCTCGATCTAAGCCCGATGACGGTTGGCCGTTTTCTGCGCGCCCTCGGCTATCAGGGTCTCGACAGCGTCAAAGTCCATTTCCGTGAAACCGCAGTCACCTCTCCTGTCCAGCTTCAAAATTCGCTCAACGAGTTGCAGACCGACGCCTCGGAAGGAAAATCGCTTGCCTTGCTCGTCACCGAGCAGATCCAGGCACTGCACCACATCTACCATCTGACCGCACAGACGCATTGGGCCGAAGCCGTCGCGATGATTGGCATGGCGCGCGAAGTTTTCATTGCAACGCATGTACGGCTCGCGGGCTTCGCGACGCATTTCGCCCACCGGCTGACACGGTCGCGCGATGGCGTCCACGCACTGGACGGTTCGGCAAACCGCTTCGCCGAACTCTTCGCTCGCCCGAGCGGCGAAGGCGCCCTCTTGATCATCATCGATTGCCGACGCTTCGGCAAAGCGCGTCTGTTGGCGCGAACCGCGCGGCGCTATGGCTACAAGGTCGTGCTGATCACAACGGAAAACAGCGACTGGCTGCCCGACCAATCCAACGTCATGCTGGCGCTTCCGCCTGCCCGCTCGCCCGACGAGGACAACCTTCCTCCGTTGATCGCTCTTCTCGACTGTCTGTCGGAATCCGTCATTGCCGCCGCAGGCGAAGAGGCGCTCGCACGCCGGCGGCGAATGTCGGAATTCGGCACCATTCTCGGAGAAAGCGGCAATCGCTAGCTTATCGCGTCCAGTTCGGCGCGATGGCGATACATCGCGAGAAACCGCCGGTATTCGCGATCATACAGAGCCTGCTTTGTCGCGTCCGGCGCACGCTCTTCACCGCCGGGATACATTGCCACGCCGGCCGTCGTGAGATCCTTATGTAAGCCACAGGCAACAGAAGCCCCGATCGCAGTGCCCAGCAACACCGCCTCGTTCATCTTCGGAACGACGACCCTGCAGCCTGTCGCATCCGAGTAAAGCTCCATCAGCACGGGGTTCTTTACATGCCCGCCCGCAACATGCAGCGTGTCCGGCACATAACCGTATTCCTTCATCTTTTCGAGAATATGCCGGATGCCGAGCGCAATGCCGACGGCCGTACGCCAGTAGAGCGCGCAACGGCCGTCGAATGACGTATCGAGCGTCAGCCCGCTGATAGTGCCGACGGCGTGCGGATCGGCAAGAGGCGACCGGTTGCCGTGGAAATCCGGCAGCACGAAGATGCGCGAGCCGAGCGTGTCGCCGTCTTCGGCCCGCAATTGCGCAATGCGGGAGACGATCTTCTGATGCAATGCGGCGGTGGGCTCGCCCCCGGCGGCATGCATACGCACGATATGCTCGAGCAACGCACCCGTCGCCGATTGACCGGCTTCAACAAGCCACGAATCGTGAAAGACGACCTCGTAGTACGGTCCCCACATGCCATGGCTTGGCTTTCGATCGCGGGAGAACGAAATGATGCAGCTCGAGGTTCCCGCAATGAGCGCCAACTGACGCTCAAGCTGCGCTGGGTCGGCCGCATAGCCGGCAAGCGTGCCGAGCGCGCCCGCATAGGCGTCGATCAGGCCTGCCGAAACGTGGCAATCCGTCGTGAGCCCGAGTGCTGATGCGGTCTCCTGGGTGAGCGTGCCGACGCTAGTGCCGACCGGTGCTGTCTCGTCGGGTAGATGGCCGCGCTCCTGCAGGTCTTCCAGACCGATCTGCGCGAGAAAATCCCGCTGCCAGCCCTTTTCCTTGTGCGCCAGATAATTCCACTTCGCCGTCAGCGTGCTGCGCGAACGGGCAAGCGAGCCCGTCGCCTTCCATGTCATGAAGTCGGCAAGATCGAAGAAATAACCGGCATTCATCCAGGTGCCAGGCAGTTTCTTCTTCAGCCACATCAGCTTTGGCATCTCCATCTCCGGCGACATGAAATGCCCGCAATGATCGAGAACCGCATGGCCGGTTGCCGTGCAGAAATCAGCTTCGTTCAACGCCCTGTGGTCGAGCCAGACGATCGTGTCGAAGCGCCTCTCGCCCCCGGTCGAGACGCTGATCTGCCCACCATCGACATCGCGGACGACGAGCGAGCATGTGCCGTCGAAGCCGATCGCACCGACAGACGCAGGAGCTGCGCCCGATTGTTCCATCGCCTTGCGAACGACGATGCACACCGCAGACCAGATGTTTTCGGAATCATGTTCGGCATGATTTTCACGCGGCCTATTCATGATGATCGGATGTTCGGCCTTTCCGAGCAGGCGACCGCGGGCATCGAACACACCGGCACGCGCGCTGCCGGTGCCGACATCCACCGCAACCACATGATCATGCATCAAGGGCAGGCCCCATCCAGCTTTTGTTTCTGGATAAGGTGTATCAAATCCGGCATTGCGTCAAACACGCGTTCCGGCGAAAGCCGCTCGAGTTCGGCACGATAACCTGCAAAATTGGCATGCGACCCGCCGGTAAAGGCAAAGACCGTCATGCCTGCGGCCTGGGCTGCCTCGATCCCCGCCGGGCTGTCTTCGATTACGAGGCAGTCCTCCGGATCGACCTGCATTTCGCGGGCCGCATGCAGGAAGAGGTCCGGCGCCGGCTTTCCATTCTTCACCATCGAGGCGCTGAAGATGTTCGGTAGCTTGTCGATAAGGCCGGTGACGGTGAGCGACAGCCTGATGCGCTCGACCTGGCTGGACGAAGCGACGCAGCACGGGATGTCGAGCGCGTCGATTGTCGCACCTATGCCTTCGATCGGCCTCAGTTCTTTCCTGAATCGCGAATAGAGATTGGTGCGGATGCGCTCGAGAAACTCGTCGCCGGCATGCACCTGATATTCGCTCTTCATCGTTTCGATGACGGTCGCTAGGCTCTTGCCGAGGAATCGCCCATAGACCTCCTCCTCGGTGATCGGCACTCCGAGGTCGTTCATCGCCTCGACGAGCACGCTGACGGAGATCGGCTCGCTATCGACAAGGACACCGTCACAATCGAAAATGACCAGGCGTGTTTCAGAATTAGCCATGAAGACCAACCAGAGTTCCGTTCGGGCGCGTTATCGGCTCGCGCATGCGCAAGCCGGATCAATGGCGGCAGGAATTGCCGCCATGTTGATTTCCTACACTGCAAGCTTGCCGTCGAGATAGAGCTGCAAGGTCGCGCGGGTGCCCTTTTCCCACGCTGTTTTCAGGGCATGCGCAAAACGCTTGCAGAACAACTCCGATTGCGACACCTCGCCGAAAATGTCGTCGAAGACGAGGAACGCCGCCGGATCGTCCTTTGCCCTCAGCGCGGCGGCATGGAGCCGGTCGGCACTAGCATCGTTGAAAACGATCTTTTTGCCGCTGTCGGTCGTGCCCGCGAAGTAACGGCACCAGAGAGCCGAAACCAGCGAAAGACCGACGACGTCCTTGCCCTGGCGCAGATTGTCGAGCGTGGATGGCAGGATAAATTTCGGCTGACGGTTCGAACCGTCCTGGGCCAGGCGCGGGATCGTGTCGGCGATCTTCGGGTTCAGAAGTCGGCGTTCGATCAGCGCGAAATAATCCTTGAGCGAGGTATTCGGCACGGGCGGCACGATCGGGATGATCTCGTCGTTTTCGAGTTTGGCGAGGAACGCGCGGATCAGAGGCTCTTGCATCGCGTCATGCACGAAATGGATGTCCATCAACGCCGCCGGGTACGCGATCGCCGCATGGCCGCCATTGAGGATGCGTATCTTCATATGCTCGTAAGGCGTGACATCCGGCACGAAGGTGACGCCGACTTTATCGAGCGCTGGCCGTCCGGCCGTAAACTTGTCTTCCAGCACCCACTGCTTGAACTCTTCACAATAGACCGGCCAGTTGTCTTCAATACCGAAAGTATCCGTCAGCAAATCGATCTCGCGCTGGCCCGTTGCCGGCGTAATGCGATCAACCATGGCGTTCGGGAAGGCGACATTCGCCTTGATCCACACGGCAAACGCCGGATCGGAAAGCTCCGCCATGCCCAAGACGGCGTTTCTGGTGACGGCACCGTTATGCGGAATGTTGTCGCAGGACATAACGGTGAAGGGCACGATGCCCTTCTCCTTGCGTGTCTTGAGACCGGCAACGATAAGGCCAAAAACGGTTTTCGGCTCGGACGGGTTTTTTCCGTCCGCGACAATCGCCGGATTCGATGGATTGAATTTGCCGGACGCGTCGATGAAGTATCCGCCCTCGGTGATCGTCAGCGAGACGATGCGGATAGCGGGATCGGCGAGTTTGGCGACGATGGCTCCGCAATCGCCGACCGGCAGGATGTCGACCATCGGCCCCGTGACACGCGCCGCCGTCTTGTTGTTGTCCTGCTCCACGACCGTCGTCAGGAAGTCCTGCGCTGCAAGCTTCTCGCGCATCGCGGCGTCGGAAGGCAGCATGCCTGCGCCGATGATGGCCCAGTCGTGATCCTTTCCTTGGTTGAAAAGGTCATCGAGGTAGATAGCCTGGTGGGCGCGGTGGAAATTGCCAACGCCGAAGTGCACGATGCCGGCCGTAAGCGACGCTCGGTCATAAGCCGGGATTTCGGCCGTTTTAGCCGCAGCGGCAAGCGTTGCCAGCGTTAATTTGCACGCAGTGTTCACGCCCTCTTCGGTGCTGTCGACCTCGTTCTCCCGCTCTGCTCTCAGCAAACCGGACGCCTTGCCCGGCCTGCATTCTCACCCCGCCCGGCATTTGCCTCAGATGGCGAGGCCGCCCTCGTTGAATTTATGGATACGCGTCTTGTCCGCCGTCAGATAGACGGTGTCCCCGGCCTTCGCCGGGAAATCGCCGCCACCACGTGCCGTAACCGAGCCGATACCATCGACGTCGATATGCAGGAACGTGTCGGAGCCGAGATGCTCGGCGACGATGACCCTGCCCTTCCAGTCGCCGCTTTCGGTCGAAAGCAGCACATGCTCCGGACGCACGCCGATCGTATGCGCATTCAGCGCAGCCGCATT
This sequence comes from Rhizobium sp. SEMIA 4085, assembly GCF_013004495.1. Taxonomy (NCBI): domain Bacteria; kingdom Pseudomonadati; phylum Pseudomonadota; class Alphaproteobacteria; order Hyphomicrobiales; family Rhizobiaceae; genus Rhizobium; species Rhizobium sp. SEMIA 4085. The sequence goes on along the minus strand of NZ_JABEPH010000002.1, from coordinate 27,795 downwards.
CTGACCGGTGATGAAATTCATCTTCGGCGAGCCGATGAAACCGGCAACGAAGAGATTGCGTGGGCTCTTGTAGAGCTCCAGCGGCGAGCCCACCTGCTCGATGTTGCCGCGGTTCAACACGACGATCTTGTCGGCCATTGTCATGGCTTCCACCTGGTCGTGGGTGACGTAGACCATCGTCGTCTTCAGTTGTTGGTGCAGTTCGCTGATCTCGATGCGCATGTTGACGCGAAGTGCGGCATCGAGGTTCGATAGCGGCTCGTCGAAGAGGAAGGCAGATGGCTGGCGCACGATGGCGCGACCGATCGCGACTCGCTGCCGCTGGCCACCGGAAAGCTGGCGCGGCTTGCGCTCCAGATAATCCGTCAGGTTGAGCACGCGAGCGGCATCGCTTACCTTCCTGTCGATCTCGGTCTTGTCCATGCCCGCCATCTTCAATGGGAAGGCAATATTGTTGCGCACGCTCATATGCGGATAAAGCGCATAGGATTGGAACACCATCGCAAGCCCGCGCTCGGAGGGTGCCTTTTCGGTGGCGTCCTTGCCGTCGATGACGATCTTGCCGCCGGAAACGTCCTCCAGCCCGGCGATCAGCCTGAGCAACGTGGACTTGCCGCAGCCCGACGGGCCGACGAAGACGACGAATTCGCCGTCCTGGATGTCGAGATCGATCGAAGGGATGACCTTGGCTTCGCCGAAGACCTTCGAAACGCTCTGAAGGGTAATGCTGCCCATGTTTCTCTCCCTGATGTCTTATTTCACCGCGCCGAAGGTCAGGCCGCGGACGAGTTGTTTTTGGCTGAACCAGCCGAGGATCAGGATCGGCGCAATTGCCATTGTCGATGCTGCCGAAAGCTTGGCGTAGAACAGACCTTCGGGGCTGGAGTAGGAGGCGATGAATGCCGTCAGCGGCGCGGCTTTCGATGCGCTGAGGTTCAGCGTCCAGAAGGCTTCGTTCCATGCCAGTATGATGTTGAGGAGCAGCGTAGAGGCAATGCCCGGTATCGCCATCGGCGTCAGCACGTAGATGATTTCCTTGGCGAGCGATGCGCCGTCCATGCGCGCCGCCTCGAGGATTTCGCCAGGGATTTCCTTGAAGTAGGTGTAGAGCATCCAGACGATGATCGGCAGGTTGATCAGCGTCAGCACGATCACCAGCCCCATCCGGCTGTCGAGCAGGCCGAAATTGCGGAACATCAGGTAGATCGGAATGAGCGCGCCGACCGGCGGCATCATCTTCGTCGACAGCATCCACATCAGCACGTCCTTGGTCCGCTTGGTCGGCGAGAATGCCATGGCCCAGGCGGCAGGGATCGCGATGATGAGGCCGATCAGCGTCGAGCCGAAGGAAATGATCACCGAATTCATGAAGTGGCCGAGATAGTTAGACCGGCTCTGCACCTCCGCATAGCTTTCCGTCGTCCAGTGGAAGAACAGGAACTGCGGTGGCGAAGCAATCGCGTCGGCCTCCGACTTGAAGCTCGTAAGAAACGTCCAGAGGATCGGAAAGAAGATCAGGATCGCCAGCGTCCAGGCGATTGCCGTCATGATCACCTTGCGTTGAGTTGTGACTTTTCTAGCCATCTCAAGACTCCAGATTCTTGCCAACAAGGCGGACAAGGAAGATCGCGACGATGTTGGCGAGGATGACCGCAATGATACCGCCCGCCGAAGCGCCGCCGATATCGAACTGAAGAAGCGCCTGCGCATAGACGAGGTAGGTCAGGTTCGTGCTCTGCGTGCCCGGGCCGCCGTTGGTGGTAACCAGGATTTCGGCAAAGACCGAAAGCAGGAAGATCGTCTGGATCAGGATCACCACCGTGATGGCGCGCGCCATATGCGGCAGAATGATATAGATGAATCTCGATATCGCGCCGGCGCCATCCATTTCGGCAGCTTCCTTCTGCTCCTCGTCCAGCGACTGCAACGACGTGAGCAGGATCAGCGTCGCAAACGGCAGCCACTGCCAGGCAACGATCAGAATGATCGAGAACAACGGCGCGTTTGCCAGCCAGTCGTAGGGCTGCAGTCCGAGCGCCTTGGCAAGATGTGCGAAGAGCCCGTTGACCGGGTTCATGAACATGTTCTTCCAGACAAGCGCTGCCACCGTCGGCATGACGAAGAACGGCGCAATCACCAGGATGCGCACGATGCCCTGGCCATAGATGTCCTGGTCGAGCAGCAAGGCGAAGGCGATACCGCCGACCACGGTGATGATCAGCACGCCGAGCACCAGCAGCAGCGTATTGGTGAGTGCTGCGAAAAAGGCCGGATCGGACAGGAAGTAGCTGTAGTTCAGAAAGCCGACGAAGCTCTCCATTCCCGGGCTGAGAAGGTTGTAGTTCAAAGTCGAGAAATAGATCGTCATCGCAAGCGGGACGATCATCCACGCGAAGAGAAGCACGACGGACGGTGCGATCATCATTCGCGCTGCGGAGCGGGTGTGTAACGTTGCCATGGCGATGACCGATCCTGTTTCGAGGGACGTCTGGCTGCAGGGCAGCTAAGAAAAAGGGGCCGCCGACGCTATTCGGGCATTCGGCGGCCCAGAGGGGCGGGAGGTCAACGATCCCACCGTCTCAGGAGGTTATTATTTGATGTAACCAGCCTTGGTCATTTCGCGGGTCGCCAGTTGCTGCGCGCTCTGCAGCGCCTGGTCGACCGAGACCTGGCCGGCGAGAGCGGCGGAGAACTGCTGGCCGACGGCCGTGCCGATGCCCTGGAATTCGGGGATCGCCACAAACTGGACGCCGACATAGGGAACCGGCTTTACGGTCGGCTTGGTCGGGTCAGCCGCATTGATGGAGTCGAGCGTCATCTTCGCGAAAGCCGCAGCCTTCTGGTATTCTGCGTTCTCATAGAGCGAGGTACGCGTGCCGGGAGGTGCGTTCAGCCAGCCTTCCTTCTCGGCGACGAGCTTGGTGTAGTCCTTGCTCGTTGCCCAGGCGACGAACTTCTCAGCTGCTTCGACCTTCTGCGAGCTCGCCGGGATGGCAAGGCTCCAGGCCCACAGCCAGTTGCCACGCTTGCCGAGACCCTTGTCCGGAGCCAGTGCGAAACCGACCTTGTCGGCAACCTTCGATTCCTTCGGGTTGCTGACGAAGGAGGCCGCAACGGTGGCGTCGATCCACATGCCGCACTTGCCGGTCTGGAAGAGCGCCAGGTTTTCGTTGAAGCCGTTCGACGAAGCGCCGGGAGGGCCGGCTTCCTTCATCAGGTCGACGTAGAAGGTGAGCGTGTCCTTCCACTCCGGCTGGTCGAACTGGGGTTTCCAGCTCTCATCGAACCAGCGGGCACCGAAGGAGTTCGACATCGCCGTGAGGAAGGCCATGTTTTCGCCCCAGCCGGCTTTGCCGCGCAGGCAGATGCCGTAGATTTCCTTGTCCTTGTCGGTGATCTTCTTCGCAGCGTCGGCGATGAAGTCCCAGGTCGGCGCGTCGGGCATCTTCAAACCGGCGGCGTCGAAGAGGTCTTTCCGATACATGACCATCGAGCTTTCACCGTAAAACGGCGCCGCATACAGCTTGCCGTCTACAGTCAGGCCGCTGCGTATGGCTGGCAGCAGGTCGTCGGCGTCATAATCGGCGCCCAGGTTGTCGAGCGGCAGGAGCCAGCTCTGCTTTGCCCAGATCGGGACTTCATAAGTGCCGATCGTCAGAACGTCGTACTGGCCGCCCTTGGTCGCGATGTCAGTCGTGACCTTCTGGCGCAGAACGTTCTCTTCGAGGGTAACCCATTCAAGGTCGATGTCGGGATTCTTCGCCTTGAAGTCATCCGTCAGCTTCTGCATTCGGATCATGTCGCCGTTGTTCACGGTCGCGATCGTCAGCGTTTCGGCCGAAGCCATGCCCGCAAACGCCAATGCTGAGCAGGCGCCCAGCAGAATAGTTCTCAATGTCATATCTTCCTCCCAGAAGATGGGGTATGAGCATTCGCTTTGCTCGTGAGCAATTACTCACTACAGAGCGTGGGATGTCAATTGGAATCGTTGCTGCAACAGCGAAATGACCAGCTATGCGATTGATTTTGAATATGATATTTTTTGCTCAAGACGTGAGCAAAAAATCGGCAGTCTGTTCATCGGTGATCAGGCTATTGATTTGACGGCCAACAATTGCGGCCCTAATCGCCTTGAACTTGCGCTTGCCCTTGGCGATTCCAATGACTGTCGAGGTTTCGCGTGAAGGAATCGAGGCCGACGCGACGCGCTCGTTGATCGGATTATCGAGAAGCCTGCCCTCCTCGTCGAAAATCCAGCCGCAGATTTCGCCGACGGCCCCCTCGCGCATCAGCTCCATCATCTCGTCCTTCTCCAGGAAGCCGTCGACGCACAGTGGGCCGTCGATGCCCAGTTCGCCGATACCGACGAAGGTCACATCGGCTTGGGCGCTGATTGCAAGCGTGTAGCGCACCAGTTGCTGGCCATGGAGCAATTCACGCTCCTCGGCCGAGGTGACGAGCACGGGCAGCGGCATCGGGAAGTGCCGCGCCTTCACCGCATCCGCCATGCTGAAGATGACATTGTAATAGGCGGCTGAACCGTCCGGCGTGATGTTGCCCGTCAGCGAAACGATGCGATGATTCGGACATTCGATCGTCGGCAGTTGATCGACCGCAGCCTTCAACGTGCGGCCGGTACCAACGGCGAGCACGATCGGATCCGGCCGCTTGAGCCATCGCTCGATCTCAGCAGCCGCCGCTTCGGCAATGCCGACCGTCCTCGATGAAGACCCCGGATCGCTCGGCACGATCTCGACATGCTTGAGGTCGAATTTCTTGCGCAGCTGGTTGGCGAGCTCGAGGCAGGCAGCAATCGGATGATCGAGCCGCACTTTGATGAGTTTTTCAGCGACGGCCAGCGACACCAGGCGCTGTGCTGATTGTCGCGAGATACCCATCGCAGAGGCAATCTCGTCCTGCGTGCGCCCAGCCACGTAATAAAGCCAGCCCGCACGCGCTGCGTCGTCCAGCCGTCCAGGTGTCTCGGTTCTTTTCGCCATTGAGGTCTACCGCGCGTAAAATGGGCCGGCTTTCTGCCGGACGAATATCTTTGAGTCTGTGCCGCGCCAGATCAGAACAAAATTGAGCAAAAGTCGAGTGCATTGAGAAAATGCATCGGCGGTATGGGCGAATATTCGCTCAGGCAAACCAGTTTGTGACGAAGAAGATCGCAGCCTTGATAAGGCCGTAGATCACGCCGCCAACGACGGTCAGTGAAATACCGGCCATGACCATTCCAAACGCCGAAAAGAGACCGTCCTTGCCCAAAATGCCGAAGGAAAACAGGCAGATGGTAAAAGCCGGCAGGATGTTGCCGAGCGGGATCGGCAGCGTCAGGATGACCGCAAGCACTAGGCACAGAAAGCCCACAAGGTATTCGGCAGGCGGCTCGACGAGGAAAGAAAGCCGCGGCTGCAGCATGCGCTCGGCAAAGGCGAGCCAACGGTGGATTCGCGAGACGACCGCCTCGAAATCCTCGCGCTTCATCGACCGTCCGGCAATTACCTTCGGTAACCATGGCTTCAGCCCGAACGTCAGCTGCGCTGCAAGAAAAAGTAGCGGCGCGCCGAGGATTGCGGAGGTTCCGGGCGGCGTCGGCACCAGATTGGGAATGGCAAAGACCAGCATGAGCGCACCGGTCGCGCGGTCGCCCATCACCTCGAAAAGATCGCCGATCGAAATGCGCTCGCGGCTCCTGTCACCCGCAAGCTGCCTCAGGATGGCCGAAAGCCGTCGCCCTCTTAGGCGCGGACTCCTGATCAAACGCCTGCGCGATGTCTCCATTTGCTCGATTGTCATAACATCCCGGCTCGTCGGCTCGCGACTGATACCATCTCAATGTGAATCTTCTCTGTCGAATGCGCCGCCATCATGGCCGCGCGGGTTCTGGATCACGGCTATTGCATGGCGATTTTTCGCCGGCACCCTTCACTTGACCCTTAGCAAAAAGCAGCGCTACTGCTCTTGGCAAGGAGAAATTGCTTGCGCATTCTTTTGGTTGAAGACGACAAGATGATTGGGCAAGCGGTGCGCGATCACGTTGCAGCGGCCGCTCACGCGATCGACTGGATGTGTACGATCGGCGATGCTGAGGCCGCTGCAGGCTCCGTCGACTACGGTCTGATCCTGCTTGATCTGCAGCTTCCCGACGGCAGAGGCATCGATTTGCTGAAACGGTTGCGTAACGACGGCATGGCAATGCCGGTAATAATTCTCACTGCGCGCGACCAGATTTCCGATCGCATCGAGGGCCTGAACGCCGGCGCCGACGACTACCTCGTCAAGCCATTCGATCTCGGAGAATTGCAGGCCCGCATCATGGCGGTCGCGCGCCGCTACGACGCCAATCCAAGGACTATCATCCGCATTGCCGATATCGAGATCGACCGGCCGCAGCACAGAATTGCCATCGCCGGCGAGCCGGTCGTGCTGACCAGCCGCGAATGGGCTGTGCTCGATCTGCTCATCGCCCGTCCGGGCGCAATCGTGCCGAAGGACCGGATCGAGGAAGCCCTTTATGCCTTCGGCTCGGAGATCGAAAGCAATACGGTTGAGGTCTATGTCAGCCGGCTGCGCAAGAAGATCGGTCGCGACAGGATCAAGACCGCCCGCGGCATCGGCTACACGCTGGCGCAAGCATGAGACGCGAACCGAGCATTACGCGCCGGCTCATTCTGGCGCTCACAAGTACTATGGTCATCTTCTGGCTCGCCGCGATCGGGCTCGGCATCCAGGTGATGCAGCACGAATTCGACGAGCTTTTCGACAGCGCCCAGCAGGAGACGGCCCAGCGCCTTTTGGCGCTGATCGTCGACGACCTGAACCAGCGCGCCGAAACCTACGCTTCCGGCGTCGCAATTTTAAATACGCCAGCCAGCCGCGAATATCTGACCTATCAAGTCCGCGACAAGGACGGAAATGTCGTTCTCCGCTCCAATGACGCTTCGCCCGAACCTTTCGATGCGCCACTCGTCCGCGGTTTTCACAACAACGATCACCAGCGCATCTATACCGAAGCGACCGCTGACGACGCCCTGTTCATGCAGGTGGCCGATCGCCTCGGCAATCGTCGCGAAGCCGTGCGCGAAAGCGCCGTCACGCTGCTGCTTCCACTGATCGTGCTGATCCCGGCGAGTATCTTCGCCATCTGGCTCATCCTTGGCCGGGCGCTGAAGCCGATCGAAACGCTACGCCGGGACATCGCCACCAAGGACAGCGGCAACATGGCAGCCATTGAAGGCGACGGGTTGCCGAAAGAAATCAAGCCGATCGCTCGCTCGGTCAATCTTCTGCTCGCTCGTCTCCGGTCGGCCCTTGAAGCGGAACGCGAATTTACCGCTAACAGCGCTCACGAGCTCCGCACGCCGATTGCCGGCGCTCTGGCACAGACCCAGCGATTGGCCGAAGAACTGTCGGCCGGTGCCGCCAGGACGCGGGCGCTGCAGGTCGAAAGCTCGCTCGTCGATCTCGGCCGCCTTGCCGAAAAACTGCTGCAGCTTTCACGCGCCGAAGCCGGCATCGGTGCCAGCGACAAAGCCGCCGATCTCAGCAAGGTGCTGGAGATGATCGTCAGCGACTACGAGCGCGACAGCCGCACCAAGGGGCGCGTCAACTATGTGCCCGACGCCGGAGCAACGCTTGTCCGTTATGCAGACATGGATGCCTTTGGCATCGTCATGCGCAACCTCATCGAAAACGCGCTTCTTCACGGCGACCAGGATCGGCCCGCCACGGTCAGCCTGGATAAGGCCGGGACCATCCGTGTCGTCAATGGCGGCCCTGCGATCCGGGAAGCCGATCTTGCGGGCCTCAAGAAACGCTTCCGGCGCGGCACGACCAGCGCATCCGGTTCCGGACTGGGCCTTGCGATCGCCGACCGCATCGTCGCACAGATGGGCGGCACGCTGGAACTCCTCTCCCCGGCAAGCGACGAGACTTCCGGCTTCGAGGCGAAGGTGAACCTGCCGGCATAGGACTTGCAAATCCGCCCGAAGGGTGCGAGCAGACGCGGAAACTTTCGAGGCAGACAAGCATGATCATCTCACTCGACATCGGCGGTTCGGCGATCAAAGGCGGTATCGCACGCTCGGAAACGGATATCGTTCCAATGGGTCGCCGTCCGACGCCCAAGGATGATTTTGCTGCTTTCGCCGAGACCATCCGCAGCTTCATAGCAGAGACCAGCGAAACACCTTCGTGCCTTGCCTTCTCGATTGCCGGCGTCGTCGATCCGGATACGCAACGGCTGACATGCGCCAACATTCCCTGCATTCACAACCGCAGCCTTGCGGCTGATCTGGAGGCCGAACTTGGCTTTCCGGTCCTGATTGCCAACGACGCCGATTGCTTCACCATGGCCGAAGCCGAACTCGGCGCCGGGCGCGGCCACCGCATCGTCTTCGGTGCGATCCTCGGCACTGGCGTCGGCGGCGGGCTCGTTTCCGACGGCCGGCTCGTCAACGCCTCGGGCGGTTTCGCCGGCGAATGGGGTCACGGCCCGATCCTCGCCTGCGAAGCCGGCAATCCCCCCGTGAAAATCCCGGCCCTTCCCTGCGGCTGCGGCCAGAAGGGCTGCGTCGATACAGTCGGTGGCGCCCGCGGCCTCGAGCGGCTTCACAAGACGCTGCACGACCTCGACTTCCCGAGCGAGGAAATCATCGCGCAATGGCGACGGGGTGAGGAAAAGGCGACGAACACGATCGATGTCTATACCGATCTCGTCGCCTCGCCCTTGGCACTCACTGTCAATATCACCGGCGCGACCATCGTCCCGGTCGGCGGCGGCCTTTCCAATGTCGAGCCGCTGCTTGCCGAACTCGACAAGGCCGTAAGGGGCCGCACGCTGCGCAGGTTCGACCGGCCGCTGATCGTGCGCAGCGAATGCCGCTTAGAGCCGGGCCTCATTGGCGCGGCTCTTCTGGGCCTGAAAGCGGTAGCGGCTTGAGAGCATTTTTTCGAGTGAGTTGATTGGAAAATGAAAATGGCGGGGCTTTCACCCGCCATTTTCACTCTGCTGCCAATGCCGGCGGATGATGGTCATCCGCCTCTTCCTGGTTGGCATTGGCATATTCGGTCTCCGTGTCCTTGGTCTTCGGCTCGCGGGCGAAGAAGAGGGCATAACCGGCTGGTAGCACGAGGATGGTCAGCACGGTCGCAACAAGAATGCCGCCCATCATCGCGTAGGCGAGCGGACCCCAGAAGACACCGCGGGAGATCGGGATAAGGGCGAGAACTGCCGTCAGCGCCGTCAGCATGATCGGCCGGAAACGGCGCACGGCCGCACCCACGATCGCCTCCTGCCGGTCCATGCCCGCCTTGATATCCTGGTCGATCTGGTCGACGAGGATGATCGAGTTGCGGATGATGATGCCGAGCAGCGCAATCACGCCGAGGATCGCGACGAAACCGAAGGGCGCGCCGCTGATCAGCAGTGCGGCAGAGGCACCGATGATGCCGAGTGGGCCGGTCGCGAGCACCAGCATCGCTTTGCCGAAATGCTGCAGCTGCGCCATCAGCAGCAGGACGATGACGACGAGCATGATCGGCGCCTTGGCGGCGATCGAAGCCTGACTTTCAGCGGCATCTTCCGCACCGCCCTGGATTTCGATCTTGTACCCGGCAGGCAGGCTGTCGCGCAGGCCCTGCATATCGGCATACATCTTCATCGCCACGTCGTTTGGCTGGATGCCATCTGGCAGCGTCCCGCGGACGGTGATCGTCGGCAGGCGGTCACGCCGCCATTCGACGCCTTGCTCCATGACGGGGACGACCCTGGCGACCTGCGAGACCGGAACAAAACCTCCGAAGTCCGTCGGGACATAGACCGAATTGACCGCCGACACCAGCGAACGGCTGGAATCCGGCTCCCGGGCCACGATCGAGACCGTCTCTTCGCCGTCGCGGAAGTCGTCAAGCGACGTGCCGGACACGGCGGTCTGCAGCGTCTGGCGGACGCGCTGCGAAGTGACGCCGAGGGCGCGGGCACGATCCTGGTCGATCACCAGCTTCATGGCCGGCACCGGCTCCAGCCAATCGTCGTGGACGGCACCGAGCTGCGGATTTTCGGCAAACTTCGCCTTCACCTGATCGGCGATATGGCGAACCTCCTGGCGATCCGGTCCCATGACGCGCATTTGCACGGGCCAGCCCGTCGGCGGACCGAGGAAGAGACGGTCGACCTTGCCGCGGATCGACGGAAAATCGTCCGCAAGGATGCTGCGCAGCTTGACGATCAGCCGCTCGCGGGCAGGTTCATCATTTGCGATGATCAGGAGCTGTGCGAAGTTTGGATTGCGAAGCTGCTGGTCGAGCGGCAAGAAGAAGCGCGGTGCGCCCTCGCCGATATAGGTGGCAATGAACTTCTTGTCCTTGTCATCCATCATCTTGGCTTCGAGCATCTTTGCCTGCGTCTCGACTTCCTTGATGCTGGTGCCTTCCGGCAGCCAGAGATCGACGAGAATTTCCGGACGCGAGGATTGCGGGAAGAAGTTCTGCGGAATGAACTGGAACGCCCAGAGACTCGTCGCAAAGGTGAAGAGCGTGGCAGCCAGCACGATGATGCGATGACGCACAGCCCATGCGACAGTGGTGCGCAGGCGGCGGTAAAAGCGCGTGTCGAAGACATCGTGATGCTCGCCGGCGTGCTTGCGCTGCTTGAGGATCATGTAACCCAGCCACGGCGTGAAATAGACCGCGACGAACCACGAGACGACGAGCGCGATGCCGACCACATAAAAGAGCGAGCGCACATATTCGCCGGCCGTCGATTCTGCAAAGCCGACGGGAATGAAGCCTGCCGTGGTGATCAGCGTACCGGTCAGCATTGGGAAGGCGGTCGAGGAATAGGCGAAGCTCGCCGCCTCGATCTTCACGAGGCCCTCTTCCAGTTTTCGTTCCATCATCTCGACGACGATCATCGCATCGTCGACCAAAAGTCCAAGCGCAATAATGAGCGCGCCGAGCGAGATGCGCTGCAGGTCGATGCCGAGTTCGTACATGATGGCGAAGGTCGCAGCCAGCACAAGCGGAATCGCTATCGCAATGACAAGGCCCGATCGCCAGCCGATCGACAGGAACGAGACGATCAGCACGATGATAAGCGCTTCGCCAAGCGCATGCATGAATTCGCTGATGGCCTCGGTCACGACATCCGGCTGATTGGATATCTGGTCGACGGAAACGCCATAGGGAAGAGATTCATCGAAGCGCTGATAGGTCGCTTCGATATCCTTGCCGACATCCGTGACCTTGAAGCCTTTGGCCATGACCACGCCGACCTGCACGCTTTCGTGCCCGTTGAAACGGTATTTGCGTTGATAGGGGTCTTCGAGCCCGGAGGTAACGGTGGCAATATCACCGAGACGCGTCACCTGGTTGCCGGAACGCAGGCGTAGTTCGCGAATATCCTCGGCCTTCTTCACATCGCCTTCGACGGAAATACGCACCGAACGCAGCCCGGTATCGACAGAGCCGGCAGGATCGACTGTGTTCTGGCCTTTGATGGCATTTTGCAGGTCGAGGATCGTAAGTCCTCGTTCGGCAAGCGCCTTGGAGGAAACGTCGATGTAGATCTTTTCCGGCTGGTCACCAATGATGACGGCCTTCTCGACGCCCCGCGTCGAAAGCAGCATGTCGCGCGCCTGGATCGCGAATTTCTTCAGTTCCGGATAGGAGTAGCCGTCGCCGCTGATCGAATGAAGTGTGATGAAGGTATCGCCGAATTCGTCATTGAAATAGGGCCCAAGCAGGCCTTCCGGCAGCTCGTTCGAAATATCGCCGACCTTCTTGCGCACCTGATAGAAGGCATCCGCCACTTCCGCGGAGTTCGTGTCGCCCTTCACCTGCAGCGTAATGACGGCGCTGCCGGCACGGGTGTAAGAGCGAACGAAATCGAGATGCGGCGTTTCCTGCAGCTTGCGCTCGATCTTGTTGACGACCTGGTCCTCCATTTCCTGGATCGAGGCGCCTGGCCACATAGCTTGCACGACCATGACACGGAAGGTGAAATCCGGATCTTCCTTCTGCCCCATGCGCATCAGTCCGAGCGCACCGGTGATGATGATCAAACCGAAGAGGAAGCGTGCAATGCTGGGATGACCGATTGCCCAGCGCGACAGATTGAAGGAGCGTTTCTCGGTGGTCGAGTTGTCCATGACAGTATTCCCTCTCCTGGACAGCAATTATTGAACGGTGCCGGCGGGCTCGGCGGAAGCCGACTGCTCGCCCGGCACCGAGACCTTCAGGTTCTCGGTCATGAACTGCGTTCCGGCAGCAACAACGAGATCCCCGCTCTTCAGGCCATCGGTGACGTTGACGCCGTCGCCGGTGAAATCACCGACGCGGATTTGGCGTGCGTGCACGGTTGCCGCGCCGCGGTCGACGACCCAGACGATCTTCTTCCCATCCTTCTCGGCAAGCGCGCTCAACGGCACCGCCACATAGGGATCGGAATTCGTAACATCCGCCTCGATCGTCGCCGTCATCCCGAGCAGAACACGCTGATCATTTGGCAGGCTGATGCGGACGGAAAAGGTCCGGGACTGCTGATCGGCGCTTCCTGAAACTTCGCGCACCTTGCCGTCGAGCACCAGCTTGTCATCCGACCAGAAGGTTGCCTTCACCGTCTTGCCCGGCTTGAATTCGGCAATATCGTTTTCCGACACCGCGATCTGAACTTCCTTCTCGCCATCGATGGCAACGGCGACGACAGGTGTACCGGAAGCGACGACCTGACCCGTATCCGCACTGACTGCGGTTACGATGCCGTTCTGATCGGCCTTCAGATCCGTGTAACTTACCTGGTTCTTCGCCTGATCGAGCGAGGAGATCGCAGCATCGCGCGTCGAAACAGCTTGGTCATAGGAAAGCGAAGCCTGCTCGAGTTGCGATTTCGGTGTGGCATTCTTGTCGAAGAGCTGCCCGGCACGCTTGTTGGCGAGATCTGCCGTCTGTACGCCCTTCTCGGCCGCCGCCAGGTTGGCTTCAGCCGTCTTCACCGCGAGCTGATAATCCGTGGAATCGATGCGCGCGAGCACATCCCCAGGCTTCACTCGATCGCCGATATTGACGAGTCGCTCCGTGATCTTGCCCGCAACACGGAACCCGAGATTCATCTCGATGCGTGCTTTTACAGCACCGGAATAGTCGAGGGCTCGCGTTTGGCCGGCCATGGCAATCTCCACGACTTTTACGGGGCGGACGATTTTTTTCGTCTCTGCCTTCTCCTCCTCGCTGCAGCCGGCAAGGCCGAGGCTGACGATGCCGACAAACGCGAAGCTGAAAACGGACGGCAGATTGCGTGTCTTGAGCGAAACCATCTTCGCACTCCTGATCGTTTCGTGTGTTTCTGACGGCCTGGCCATGCCGTTATTTCAATGCCTTGATCGAATATTCGATGAGTTCGTCAACCGTCGCGCGGTTGGTCTTGGCAAGACATTGCGCCACCATCTGGGGGTGGCAGAGCGTCACGGTGGCCGCACCGAAGCAGCGTGATGCAACATTTGCATCCTGCTCGGCGAATTCCCCGGCTGCGATCCCTTCGCGGATCACGCCGGCGATCAGTTCATGAATGGCGTCGATATGTCGTTCGATGACATGCCAGTCGCGTTCGATTGCGACGACGACCATCTCGTGCACCTTCTGTTCATCAAGCATCGTGTCTAGCGTCATCTGATACTGGCCATACACAAATCGTCGCAGGCGCTCCGAGGCGCTGATCGGCAAGTGGCAGATGTCGTAGGCCTGCTTGTAACTGGCCGCCAGCATGCGGCCGCAGATCGCCTGGTGGATTTCCACTTTCGAGGCGAAGAAGCGGTAGATATTGGCCGGCGACATGCCGAGGTCACGCGCCACATCGGCAACCGTCGTCTTGCCGTAGCCATAGTGGCGGAACAGCCGCTCTGCCGCATCCAGAATGCGCGTCACATTTTCCTGGCGGGTACTGTCCAGCATGTTTTCTGCGGTTTCATTCATGCGTTTTCAGAACCTTACTTACGACTGACGAATTTTGAATTTCGTCAGTCGTAAAACATCAGGCGTCATTTGTCAATATTCCGCCACCGCCAAAAAAATGCCGCGGCATCGGCTCGCGGCATTTAAAATCGATCATTGGGGAAATCAGTCCAGCTTGACGTCGAGTGTGATCGGCACGGCGGAAAGCGCCTTGGAAACCGGGCACCCTGCCTTCGCCTTATTGGCGAGCTCGGTGAACGCCGCCTGGTCGGCGCCGGGAACCTTGCCGGTCAGCGACAGATGGATCGCGGTGATCGCGAAGCCACCTTCGACGCTCTCGAGCGTTACCTTTGCCGTCGTCTCCATGTCTTCGGCAGTAAGCCCCGCATCGCTGAGAATCAACGATAGTGCCATGGTGAAGCAGCCGGCATGGGCCGCGCCGATCAGTTCTTCCGGATTGGTGCCTGGAATACCTTCGAAGCGGCTCGAAAAACCATAGGGATGCTCCTTCAACGCGCCGCTCTGTGTCGATATCCGCCCCTTGCCGTCCCTGAGGCCGCCGGACCATTGAGCCGAACCTGTACGATTGATCTGCATGCCGTCCTCCTGTTTCGATTGGACTCATCCGGAAAGGACTTTTGCCGCTTCCCGCCGCAGAGAGGCCAGGCCTCCCCGAACGGCAATATAAGGCTCTATCGGCAGAAGACGACAGCTATCAGAAAATCGGTCCCGAAGAAGACCTGCACTCGCCTGATCGCGCGATAAATCATCATACAATGGAATTGCCTTTGTATGATATTGCAGTAAAGGGTTGTGCACATGCGCCGAGGAGACGTCGCATGGAAACCCGAATTTCCACTAGGATTCGGTTTGCTTCACCGGTGAGGCTAGAGGTCAGTGGACTCCAGCGAGCAGCAGGATGAGGGCGAAAACCCGCGCGAGCGCCGCCCGCGCGTGCGCCGAAACGTCACAGTCTCGATCGCGCGAGCTATCTGTTCCCACCGTTATCCAGCAGGCCTGCCGCTGCCGCGCGAAAACGACCTCTGCGAAATCTACGGCGTCAGCCGCACCGTCATTCGCGAATCCCTGAAAATCCTGGAATCCAAAGGCCTCGTGCGCGGCAAGCCTCGTATCGGCACGACCGTCTGCGACAAGGACGACTGGAACATACTTGATGCCGACGTGCTCGAATGGATGGGACCGCATATCGAGGATTCCGACCTGCTCGGCTGCATCCTCGAAGCCCGACGCACCATCGAGCCTGCGGCCGCCGAATACGCAGCCGCACGCGCAACGGCACAGGAGATTGCCGATCTCGACCGCGCCTGGCGACAGATGCGCGATTGCGCCAACGATCCGGAAAGCTTCACCGATGCCGACATCATGTTCCATTCGGTGCTGCTAGCCGCGAGCCACAACCAGGTGTTCCGGCGGCTCTCGAGCGCCATTCACGCCGCGGTGAAATATGCCCTGCACGCCTCGAATGTCGCGGTTAAAAACCGCCAGGACGCAGTTGCCGTTCACGGCGAACTGGTCGAGGCACTCAGGATGCGCGACCGTAAACGGGCACGCGAATGCGCCAACCGGATGCTGGATCTTGCGGTGCGCGATCTTGCAGCCGTCAAGAAAGCCACCAGCAGCGCCCCGTAGAGAAACACGAGAAGAATGAGGCCTGAACCGATGAAGATCACGAAACTGACCACCTATATCGTTCCGCCGCGCTGGTTGTTTTTGAAGGTCGAGACCGATGAGGGCGTGGTCGGCTGGGGCGAGCCGGTGGTCGAGGGCCGGGCTCTGACCGTGGAAACCTGCGTGTACGAGCTTGCCGACTACCTGATCGGCAAGGATCCATTCCTGATCGAGGACCACTGGAACGTCATGTATCGCGGCGGCTTTTACCGCGGCGGCGCCATCCACATGAGCGCGCTTGCCGGCATCGACCAGGCGCTCTGGGACATCAAGGGCAAGGCCCTTGGCCAGCCGGTCCATTCGCTGCTCGGCGGCCAGGTGCGCGACCGGATCAAGGTCTACAGCTGGATCGGCGGCGACCGCCCGTCAGACGTCGCGCGCAATGCCAAGGAGGTCGTCGCGCGCGGCTTCAAGGCGATCAAGCTCAACGGCTGCGAGGAAATGCAGATCGTCGACACCAACGAGAAGGTTGAAAAGGCCGTCGAGACCATCGCCACCATCCGCGAGGCGATCGGCCCGCATATCGGCATCGGCGTCGATTTCCACGGCCGTGTCCACAAGCCGATGGCAAAGGTCCTGGCCAAGGAACTCGAGCCCTACAAGCTGATGTTCATCGAAGAGCCGGTGCTTTCCGAAAACAGGGAAGCGCTGAAGGAGATCGCCAATCATTGCTCCACGCCGATCGCGTTGGGCGAGCGGCTCTACTCGCGCTGGGATTTCAAGTCGGTGCTTTCCGACGGCTATGTCGACATCCTCCAGCCGGACCTTTCGCATGCCGGCGGCATCAGCGAGTGCCGCAAGATCGCGGCGATGGCGGAAGCCTATGACGTGGCGCTCGCCCCGCATTGCCCGCTCGGGCCGATCGCGCTTGCCGCATGCCTGCAGGTCGATGCCGTTTCCTACAACGCCTTCATCCAGGAACAGAGCCTCGGCATTCACTACAACCAGGGCAACGATATCCTCGACTACATCTCCAACAAGGACGTCTTCAAGTACGCCGAGGGCTTTGTCAGCATTCCCCAAGGGCCGGGTCTCGGTATCGAGGTCGATGAGGCCTATGTCATCGAGCGCGCCAAGCAGGGGCACCGCTGGCGCAATCCTGTCTGGCGTCATGCCGACGGCAGCTTCGCCGAGTGGTGAGAACCAACAAGGGTCGCGTCGAGCGGCCCTTGTTGTTGCACCGTGTAGGAGGCAGCGCGCGCCATCCGTCATAGTGAAAGCTCATAGGAGGAGATTTCAAATGACCAGAGCAATCGCAGTGATCGTCGCACGCATTATCTTCAGCTTCATCTTCTTCATGGCGGCTGGCTTCAAGTTTGCCGACATGGGCGCCACATCAACCTATATCGCCTCCGCCGGTTTTCCGCTGGCCGGCTTCCTGGCATGGGTCGCGGCCTTCTTCGAGATGGCTTTGGCGCTAGCCTTGATAACCGGCGTCTTCTTTACGGAGGCAAGCCTGCTTGCCGGCACTTATGTCGTCTTCCTGGCATTCGCCTTTCATGGCCCGTCACGCTGGACGGATAACCAGGCGGAATTCGGTTTCTTTATCGACCACTTCAGCTTCCTCGCAGGACTTCTATTTGCCGCCGTGCACGGGCCGGAGAAGTGGGCGATCCGCCGCAGCCTGGTGAGGCTTTAAGGCCGCCAGCCCGATAACTTCGCCCCCGCGGCGGAACCATGCCCCCATTCGAACATTGCCCTAACGCAAAACCGAACGAGGGATTGGGAAATGGAACTTCAGGGAAGAACTGCACTGGTCACCGGCGCGGGTTCCGGCATCGGAAAGGCGACCGCTCTGAAGCTGGCCGCAGAAGGCGCAAGGGTTGCCGTTTTGAGCCGCACCGGCCGCGAGGCGAAACAAACCCGCGACGAAATCCGCTCCGCAGGCGGGGAAGCGATCTCGCTGAAGGCCGACACCAGCGACGAAGGCCTGATGCGCGACGCAATTGCAACCCTTCTCGGCAAGTTCGGAGGCATCGACATCGTCGTTGCCAATGCCGGCATCAATGGCGTCTGGGCGCCGATCGACGACCTGAAGCCGCAGGAGTGGGACAAGACGATGGCCGTCAACCTGCGCGGTACCTACCTCACCCTCCATCTCACCGTTCCGTATATGAAATCGAACGGCGGCTCCATCATCGTCGTCTCCTCGATCAACGGCACGCGGACCTTCACGACACCTGGGGCGACCGCCTATACCGTCACGAAGGCCGGCCAGGTGGCGATGGTGCAGCAGCTGGCACTGGAACTCGGCAAGCACGGAATCCGCGTCAATGCCGTCTGCCCGGGCGCCATCGACACCAATATCAGCGACAATACCAGGAGCCGCCACCGCGAGGAGACGGAAATCCCGGTCGTCTGGCCGGAAGGCGAAATCCCGATCAGCGGCGGCGAGGCAGGGCATAGCGCGGATGTTGCCGAAGCCATCCTTTTTCTTGCGACAGAGCGCTCGCGTCACATCACCGGCACACCGATCTGGATCGATGGCGGCCAAGGCCTGCTGCGCTAGGGTCAGCCTCCGAGCCGCGCAGTTTCCAGCGTGTAAAGCTCCTGCGGCCGCTTGACGCCGCGCAGCGCATAACGGCCGATGCAGGCGAGGCCGCTGCGCTGAGCCTCAGGAATAGCAGCTGCAAAATCCGATGACATCAGTACGTTGAGATCGACCGATCGGCATATCGACGCGATGCGGCTGACCTCGTTGACCGCCGGACCAATGACCGTGAAGTCCAGCCGTTCCTGGCTGCCGATATTGCCGTAGAAGACATCGCCGATATGCAGGCCGAGATAGACGTCGGTCGTCGGCCTGCCATCGGTGGCGCGCGCTTGATTGAGCGTCGAAAGCCTCTTGCGCAACAGACCCTCGGCGCGCAATGCCGCGAGGCACGCCTCGGATTGCTCCTCAGCCTTGAAAATCGCAAGCACACCGTCGCCGATGAGCTTCAACACGTCGCCACCTGCCTCATGGATCGCGGAAATCACCACTTCGCTATAGGCGTTGAGCAGCGGCAGAATTTCTTCCGGCGGCGCGCTATCCGATATCTTGGTGTAATTCAGAAGATCCGAAAACCAGAGTACCGCCGAAATCCGCTCGGACTTGCCGCGCGTGATCTTGCCCTCCAGCACCTGCTTCGCTGCATCCTCGCCTAGATAGACCTCGGCGATCGTGCGCGCGATGCGGCCGAGCGCGATGCACTTGATTGCCAGCGCCAGGACCGGCACGAGCTTGCGCAGGATGGCGAGGTCGTGGTCGCAAAATCCTTGCGGATGCCGGGTCGTAAAATGCGAGAAAAAGCAATCCATCTCGCCGATCGTACCAGCTTTGGCGAAGCGATGTACCATGGCGACGAAATCGGTGTGGCCCGCTTCGGCCATCTCGTCGAGCATGACGAAATCCGTCGGGTCGCCGAAGCCGATGCGGCGGCGCACCTCGCTCTCTTTGCCGGACCAGAGATAGTAGAAGGCCGAACGCTGCCAGTTATCCCGCGCACTGCCCTCGCCGGTCGGACCGTATTCGAATTCGGTCTCTATGTCCTCCTGGCTGTCCCACCGGAAGGCACGGCCCTCGTGCACCGGGTGCAGTGTATCCATAAGCGCCATGCCGCGATCGAGCGGCAGGCCGAATTCGCGGCAGGACTTGCAAAAGCCGGTCAGCAGCTCGGCTTCAGAGGCACCCTTCAGTCCCTGTTCCGTCAGCCATGCGGCCACCGTTCCGACGTCGCTGTATTCCATGTAGCCGATCCTCACTGTTGAAACCTGTACCCCGATTTCGCCGGCAAGGGAAAGACAAACTCACCCGGGTACGGGCATATTGTAAGGTGTCACGATTTCGACCGTCGACGGCGAAGACGCCGCGGGATGGCCCGAAAGTTGGCGGCCGATGATGGTCCGGAAGGCAGAGCGGGCGTCCATGCGCAAGTCGTGATGCAGCACGAAGCCGATCTTATGCGCAGCAAGCAGAGCCCGGTTATCGGCATCGAGATCATGAGCGACGAAGATCAGGATCCGCCGCTGCATCGCCTCGAAGGCCGCCAGAACCGCCTTGTTACCGCCGCCGATCGAATAGACGGCATTGATCGCCGGATCGTCAGCGATGGCGCGTGCCGTCTGCGTACCGGTCGCCGCATCGGTTCCGTGTCCCTCGCTGATTTCTGTAATGCCGATCTGCGGATAGCGGTCCCGGATGAGGCGGCGAAAGCCGATCTCCCGCTCTTCTTCGCCACGAAAGCGGCCGCTCGACAACGTCACCAGCACCTGGCCGGAGGCGCCGGAAAAGCGCTCGCCAATCAGATAGGCAGCCGTCTCTCCCGCTGCCCGGTTGTCCGCGCCCGCGTAAGCGGCGCGCAGCGAATTCGGCAGGTCCGTCACCAATGTGACAACGGGAATGCCCGCTTCGTCCGCGCGCGCTACGGCCGCGACGATCTCGGGGACATCGGGCGCCTTCAGCACGATCCCATGCGTTCCGCGAAGCCGAATGCGGTCGAGAAGCAGGACCAGCTCGCCCGGCTTCATCACCTCGGCAAAATGGAAGCGGCAGCGGAAAACCGTCGGCAGGAATGTCGCAACCTCGGCCTCGAAGGCCGCCCGTACGGCAGTGCTGAAACGGTCCGGCGTCTCCATGACGATATCGATCGCGAACTTTCGTGCCGCGGTCTCGGCGCCGGCCTGCTGCTTCTCGAGTTCAACGATGGCAGCCCTGACACGCATTTCGGTCTGGCGCCGTACGCCGCCTCGTCCATTCAAGACGCGATCGACCGTTGCGGTGCTCAATCCCGCTTGAAAGGCAATATCCTTGACGAGGAATATATGCGCCATGCCAATACTGATGGTTTTTTGATGGATTTCTGATCTATAACACGCTCATCCTCGGCGTATAGTGCCATCATCAGAGATGGAGGAGCCGCCTGATGAAAACCGATAACCCACAGAAACTCCGTGCCGATCGCGTCTGGCTGACCGAGGATGCCTGCGATCTCGACGAGTTTCGTGCACTCGCCGAGAAGACCACGTTGCTCGCCGACTATCCGACGGCAGACAGGATCGACAAGAACGTTCTGATCTACGAGAGCCGCAAGGTTATCGCCGCGATCGCCGATCCGCATGGCCGCCGCGCCGTCCTCGCCGAGATATGCGAAGCTTTCGGCGAAGGTCCGGGTGTGGTCGTCTTCAAGCACGCCTATGAGGACCCGAGCGTTATTGATGGCGCCAGCAGGATCTTCGATGACCTTATCGAGGGGCAGCACCGCACCTCGACCGGCGGCGGCGACCATTTCGCCAAGCCCGGCGCCAATGACCGCATCTGGAATTCGCTGGAAAAGCATTGCCTGGCTGATCCGGCAAATTTCGCCAAATATTACGGCAATGCCATTGTCGCCATCGCCAGCGAAGCCTGGCTCGGACCAGGCTACCAGATGACGGCCCAGGTCAACCGCGTAAACCCGGGCGGTGCAGCGCAATCCGCCCACCGCGACTATCACCTCGGCTTCCAGGCTTCGAAAGTAATCGAGCAGTTCCCGTCGCATGTGCACCGGCTTTCTCCAGTGCTGACGTTGCAGGGCGCGGTCGCGCATTGCGACATGCCGCTCGAAAGCGGGCCGACGCTCTTCCTGCCACACAGCCAGACCTATGTACCCGGCTACCTCGCGTTGAAACGGCAGGAGTTCAAGGACTATTTCGAGGAAAACCACGTCCAGCTACCGCTCGAAAAGGGCGATGTGGTCTTCTTCAATCCCGCCCTTTTCCATGCCGCCGGCACCAACCGCTCGGCAAATATCAGGCGTCTCGCCAATCTTCTGCAGGTGTCGTCCGCCTTCGGCCGCGCGATGGAAACGGTAAACCGTGAACGGATGAGCGCGAAGTTGTTCCCGGCTCTAAAGGCGCTGAAGGGCAGGCTCTCCGACGCAGAAATCGCGAATGCCGTCGCCGCTTGCGCCGAGGGATACTCCTTCCCCACCAATCTTGACCGCGATCCGCCCCTCGGCGGCCTTGCCCCGAAGACGCAATCGCAGCTCATGCATGAAGCGTTGAGGCAAGGCTGGAGCGACGAGGCATTGGTGACGGCGCTGGCCGAACAGGCGGAGAGGAAGTTGAGCTAGAAAGGTTAGGCTGGAGCAAGCCGACCCTTCATCCGATCCCCCGGGCAAACCATCGCGCCACACGTTTCTTCTGCCCACCGAGGAGAAGGTCCTGCAGGCGGATGAGGGGCGAGCGTCAGCACTGACAGCAAACGGGGGCCTCGCCCAACGGGGCGCCATTCGGATATCATCGCCACACATCAAGGGGAGGAGCCAAATGACCACAGACCATGGCCGTCTCGACGGCAAGATCGCGATCGTCACCGGCGGCACGCAGGGGCTCGGCGCGACGATCGCCCGGCTCTTTGCGGAACGCGGCGCAAAAGGCATCGTTATCTGCGGCCGCAATGAACGGAAGGGCAAGGCGAAAGCGGAGGACATCTCGTCGAGAACCGGCTCAAAGGTCGTCTATGTCAAAGCCAATCTCGGCAATGTCGAGGACGCGCGCAATGTCGTCCATGTCTGCGACCAGGCCTTCGGCCGCGTCGATGCACTGGTGAACGCAGCGGCGATTACCGATCGCGGAACGATCCTCGATACAAGCCCGGAACTCTTCGACGCCATGTTCGCCGTCAATGTCCGCGCGCCATTCTTTCTGATGCAGGAAACCGTCAAGGTCATGCGTCGCGACAAAATCGAGGGCACGATCGTCAATATCGGCTCGATGTCTGCAAGAGCCGGCCAGCCCTTTATCTCCGCCTATTGCGCATCGAAGGGTGCGCTTGAAACATTGACGAAGAACACGGCCTATGCGCTGCTTCGAAACCGTATCCGCGTCAACGGTCTCAATATCGGCTGGATGGCGACTGAGGGTGAGGACCGCATCCAGAGAGAATATCACGCCGCGTCCGACGACTGGCTGGCGAAGGCCGCGGCAAGCCAGCCCTTCGGTCGCCTCGTCGATCCGGAAGAAGTTGCCCGCGCCTGCGCCTATCTCTCGTCTGCCGAATCCGGCCTGATGACTGGCTCGGTCATCTGCTTCGACCAGTCGATATGGGGCGCATATGACGGATCACCGCATCCGGCGGCAGCCCTTTGAAAAATCGCCAGAGCCCGGCGCATTTGCCGCACCGGGCTCTGGCACGCATCGCCGTTTATGTTTACGAAGAACCTCATATCGCTTTGGGGAGGTGCCAATCAGTGTCGCAAGATATCCTCTATGAGATTCGCGACGACCGCTTCCGCAGCCTGATTGCAGGAAGCGCCAGGCTGGAGGAACTTTATAGCGGCTGCCGCTGGGCGGAAGGCCCTGTCTGGTTCTCTGATCTCAATTGCCTGATCTGGAGCGATATCCCGAACGAGCGCATGCTGCGCTGGGTGCCGGATGGCGGCGTTTCGGTCTTCCGTTCGCCATCGAATTACGTCAACGGCAACACCCGTGATCGTCAGGGGCGCCTGATCTCCTGCGAACACGGCGGCCGTCGCGTTACGCGTACGGAGCCCGACGGCAAGATCACGGTGCTGGCCGACAGCTATCAGGGCAAGCGTCTCAACTCGCCAAACGACGTCGTCGTCGCGTCCGACGGCTCGATCTGGTTCACGGACCCGAGCTACGGCATCAAATCGGACTACGAAGGCCACAAGTCGGAGCCGGAACAGGAGACGCGCAACGTCTACCGCATCGATGCGCAGAGCGGCGTCGTCGAAGCGGTGGTTACCGACTTCATCCAGCCGAACGGCCTTGCTTTCACGTCCGACGAAAAGCAGCTCTACATTGCCGATTCCGGCTCTGCCGATCATGACGTGCCGCGCCATATCCGCGCCTTCGACGTCATCGATGGCAAGAAGCTCGCCAATAGCCGTTATTTCTGCTCAATCGACAACGGCATACCGGATGGCTTCCGCTTCGACACCAGCGGAAATCTCTGGAGCAGCGCCGCCGATGGCGTGCATTGCTTCGCCCCGGACGGTACCTTGCTTGGTAAGATCAAGGTGCCGCAGACCGTCTCCAACGTCACCTTCGGCGGTCAGAAGAAAAACCGCCTGTTTATCACCGCAACACAGTCGCTCTATTCAATCTACACGGCGACGAATGGCGCACAATATCCGTAAGCGGCTCTGCCGGCCGCGCCAATCAGACACGCTTTAAAGAGGAGTCCGGGATGCGGTCCGTCGTCTCGTTCAATGAATCCTGGAGTTTCCACGAAGGCTTCGGCCAGCAGCTTCTCGACGCTTTCGACGGCACGACGAGCGTCAGCCTGCCGCACACCGCCGTCGAGCTGCCCTTCAACTATTTCGACGAGAAGCTCTATCAGCGCGCCTTTACTTATCAGAAAGTCTTGCGCTGGCTGCCCGAGTTCGAAGGCCGCGAAGTATCGATCGTCTTCGATGGCGCCATGGCCGATAGCGTCGTCTACCTGAACGGCGAAGAGATCATCGCTCATAAGGACGGCTACACGCCCTTCGAGGCCCGCCTCACCGGCAAGCTTGTTAAGGGCGACAACCTGGTTACCGTGAAGGTTGACGGCAGCGAGAACCCCGCAATCCCGCCTTTCGGGGGCCGTATCGACTACCTCACTTATGCCGGCATCTATCGCGATGCCTGGCTTAAGGTCACCGGCGCGGTTTCGATCCGCAACATCAAGATCGAAACCGCAAATGTACTCTCCGACGTCAAATCCGTTCGCGTCCGCTGCGATCTCGCCAACCCGCAAAATGCCGCGTTTCTTGGCACCGTTACGGCTTCGCTGAAGGACGCATCCGGCACCGTCATCGCGACCGCGAGCGGCGATACGACGGGCGAAGACGTGACGCTGTCCTTCGAAGGCCTTATGGGCATTTCGCTTTGGGACATTTCCAGTCCTGCACGCTATGAAATCACCGTCGACCTGAAAACCAGCCACGGCTCGGATCGGCTGTCGTCGCATTTCGGCTTCCGCAGCGCCGAGTTCACGCCGGATGGTTTTCTGCTCAATGGCAAGCCGCTGAAACTGCGCGGCCTGAACCGCCACCAGGCATTTCCTTATGTCGGCTATGCGGCCGGGCGCTCGGCGCAGGAGCGTGATGCCGATATCATGAAATCGGTGCTGAAGTGCAATATCGTCCGCACCTCGCACTATCCGCAGTCGAAATGGTTCCTGGACCAGTGCGACCGCATCGGTCTGCTGGTTTTCGAGGAGATCCCCGGCTGGCAGCATATCGGCGACGTGGAATGGCAGCAGGAGTCGATCCGCAACGTCCGCCGCATGATCGAACGCGACTGGAACCACCCGTCGATCGTCATATGGGGCGTGCGCATCAACGAATCGCAGGATAGCCACGACTTCTACGCCGAAACCAACCGGCTCGCCCGCGAGCTCGACCCGACCCGCAAGACCGGCGGCGTGCGCTACATCACGGAAAGCGAGTTGCTCGAAGACGTCTACACGATGAACGATTTCATCCTCGGCAACGAGGAACTGCCCGGCGCCAATCGCCCACGCACGGCGCTTCGCAACCAGCAGGAAAGCACCGGTCTTGATCGAAAGGTGCCGTACCTCATCACCGAGTTCAATGGCCACATGCATCCGACTAAGATCTACGATCAGGAGGCGCGCCAGGCAGAGCATGTGCGTCGTCACCTCGAGGTGCTGAACGCCGCCTACGGCGATCCGGAAATCGCCGGCGCGATCGGCTGGTGCATGTTCGACTACAACACCCATAAGGATTTCGGCTCCGGGGACCGAATCTGCTATCACGGTGTGCTCGACATGTTCCGCGAGCCGAAATTTGCCGCCTATGCCTATTCCAGCCAGTGCGATCCGGCTGACGAGATCGTCATGAAGCCGGTGACCTTCTGGGCGCGCGGGGAACGCACCATCGGCGGCGTTCTGCCTCTGATCATTCTTACGAACTGCGATGAGGTCGAGCTGAAATACGGCTCGATCACCAAGCGCATCGGTCCGGATCGTGATCATTTCCCACACCTACCCCACCCGCCCGTCGTGCTGGACCATCGGCATTTCACGACCGATGAGCTTGGCACGTGGGGTTTTGAGTGGCTCGACGGCGAGTTTACGGGTTATATCGACAGCCAGCCCGTGGCCAGGTTGCGGCTTGCTGCCGATCCGCTGCCGACGACGCTCGACGTGGTGGCCGACAGTGGATCGCTGAAAGCCCGCGAGCGCGACACGACGCGCGTCATCATTCGCGCGATAGACCAATATGGCCAGCGACTTCCCTTTCTGCATGATAGCGTGACACTGCGCGTCGATGGTCCAGCCAAGATCGTCGGCCCCTCCACTATTCCGCTGCAGGGCGGGACGGCTGGCTTCTGGCTGGAAGCAACCGGGCTCACCGGCAACATTACGGTCGAGGCAGTCTCGTCCCGTTTTGCACCTGTCACCCTGCATGTAACGGCCGTCTGACGGACGCTTATGCGATCCGGAGCTCGCTCTCCGGATCAAAGAACACCGCCTTATCGAGATTGAAGGCAAGGCGCGTGCTCTGACCAGGCTGAATACCGGCATCGGCGCGCAGCCGCGCAATGACCGACTTGCCGCCGAGCTTCGTCACGGCGAAAGTGTCCGAGCCTGCGGGCTCGACCACCTCGATCGCACAGTCGCCTTCCGCCAGCGACTTTGCCTTGCGGTCGGCGCCGTCCGGATCGGTCAACGCTTCCGGGCGAATGCCGAAGATCACCTTCTTGCCGGCATAGGAGGCCAGGCTGTTGCTTGCAGCCGAAACCGGCAGCTTTAAGGCTTCGGCGTTCGGCCGGTCGAGTGAAACCTGCAGGCCGCCGGCGCTGTTTTCCAGCGTCGCGTTGAGGAGATTCATCGCCGGCGATCCCATGAAGTCGGCAACGAAGATATTGGACGGGCTATTGTAGATTTCGGCGGGTGTACCGAACTGCTGCAGCACGCCATCCTTCAGTACGGCGATCTTGGTTGCCAGCGTCATCGCCTCGATCTGGTCGTGCGTGACATAGACGATCGTCGTTTTCATACGCTGATGCAGGCGCTTGATCTCGGTGCGCATATCGACGCGCAGCTTGGCATCCAGGTTCGACAGCGGCTCGTCGAAGAGGAAGACCTGCGGATTGCGCACCAACGCGCGTCCCATCGCAACGCGCTGGCGCTGACCGCCCGAAAGCTGGCTTGGCTTGCGGTCGAGCAAATGGCCGATCTGCAGCATGTCGGCCACTTCCTTGATCGCCTTTGCACGCGCATCCTTCGGCACGCCGCGAATCTCCATGCCGAAGGAAAGGTTTCCCGCCACCGTCATGTTCGGGTAGAGCGCGTAGGACTGGAACACCATGGCAATGTCGCGCTTGGAGGGATGAAGACCGTTAATGGTGCGGCCATCGATGCGAATATCGCCCGAGGTAATCGACTCAAGGCCGGCAATGGTGTTGAGCAAAGTGGACTTACCGCAGCCCGATGGACCGACCAGCACGAGGAATCCGCCTTTTTCAAGCTCCAGATCGATCCCCTTGAGGATGTCGACGGCGCCGAAGCGTTTTTTAAGACCGGATATTTCAAGGAAAGCCATGGGTTACCCTTTGACGGCGCCCGCCATCAGGCCGCGCACGAAATAGCGGCCGGCGAGGACATAGACGATGAGCGTGGGCACGGCGGCGATCATCGCAGCGGCCATGTTGACATTATATTCGACCACGCCGGTCGAGGTATTCACGACATTGTTGAGCGCCACCGTCATCGGCATGGATTCACCGGTGCCGGCATAGGCGGAAGCGAACAGGAAGTCGTTCCAGATATTGGTGAATTGGTAGATCACCGTGACGACGATGATCGGCAATGAATTTGGCAACATGATGCGACGGAAAATCTGGAAGAAGCTGGCGCCGTCAACCTGCGCTGCCCTGACCAGTTCAGTCGGAAAGGCCTCGTAGAAATTACGGAAGAACAGCGTCGTGAAGCCCAAGCCGTAAACGACATGCACGAAGACCAGATTGACGGTCGGATTGCCGAAGCCGAAGCTCATTCCCGTGGCGTTCTGGAGCGTGACACCGAAGCGGCCGAGTGCACCGAGGATCGTCGCCATCGGCAGCAGCACCGACTGGAACGGAATGAAGCAGGCAAACAGCATCAGCCCAAATACAAGCTTATCGCCGGGAAAGCGCCATTTGGTCAGCACATAGCCGTTG